>DASVFC010000616.1:0-3890 GCA_036380235.1 Vicinamibacterales bacterium | reverse complement strand
TACCTGCTGCCGCTGCCGTTCGTGCTGCTGTGGTTGTGGTGCGCGCTACGTTACCTCGACACACGCGCACTTCGCGACCTTACGGCCGGCGCACTCGTGCTCGGTGTCGGGATGTTCTCTTACGTCGCCTCGTGGGTGATGATGCCGGTGCTGGCCGTCGCCATGGTGCTGGTGGCGCGGCCGCCGGTCCGTCACGTCGTTATCGCCACCAGTGCCTTCCTGACGCCAATCGCCGTGATCCTGCTGCTGCAGCGTGATGTCGTTCGCGTCGTTGGCGACCTGGTCGGGCGGTATCGTCTCGACGGCGGCTTCGAGATCGCGGACCGCGCATCGCTTTACTGGCAGTACTTCAACCCGTCGTTCCTCCTTTTCGCGGGTGGGGCTGATCCGTTGATGGCAACGAGTCGCGCCGGCGTGTTCCTGGTCGCCTCGGCAGTGCTTATCGCATGCGGAATCTACCTGGTTCTGAATAAGCCTGATAAACCCGCGACACTGGTGCTTGCAGGATTCTTGCTCGGTCCACTGCCGGTAGTGCTGACGGTCCCTGAAACTCCATTCGCCTCGCCGGGCCGCGTGATGACGATGGTCGTATTCGGCGTCTTGCTGGCAGCGATCGCGGTCGAACACCTGTGGCGCTCGCCGCGCATCAGCCTCAAGATATTCGTCGCAATACTGATTGTTTCGGTGCCGCTGCAGTTCGCCTATTTCCATCGCGATTACTTCGGCGAGTACCAGCATCGCGCGTCACATCGCTTCGATCCGTACGCGATGCGCGACGCGATCGCTGCCGTCGGGCAGCTCGAGCGCGAGGCGCCGGCCTCGGCGGTGCTGCTCAACGACGATGGCGACAACAAGGCGATTCGGTGGCGGTTTTACACCCTGAAGGAGCGTCGAGACGACCTCTGGAAGCGCACGTCATACTTCAGCGCCGGCGCCCTCGGCGATCACATTCCAGCTGCGGCGGTGCTGATCACCGGCGCCGATGACGCTCGCGCGAACAATCTGCTGGGGGCCGGCTACGAGCGTGTGATGCAGGTCCGCGATCGCGGCGGCCGCGCTGCGGCCGACATCTACCGGCGGACGGCGCGTACCGCCAAGGCCACACCCGCTGTTGCCACGAGCGCGACAAACGGCGCGGCGATCAGCAGACGCGAGTGATCGATCGGCCGCGCCATTAACGTGTGCGGCACCGCCGCTACCGCGAGACCACTAATCACCAACCACGATGGCGGGGTGATCGGCACCACCAGGTGATACAAGCCGAGGGCCACCGGCACGGCCAGCGGCGCGAGAAATACGCGCGAGTCGGCAAAGAACCATACTGCCGGATCGAAGTAGTTCCAGTAGGCCTCACTTCGCGCCACGAGCCCGACCCAGCTGAACATCTCCCGCATTCCCTGAAGCACGTTGTAGCGCGACGCGTCGTAGAGGCCGTAAGTCAGAATCATTTCTGTAAGCCGCGAAGGCTGCGAGATCAGCCCTATCGTTATCGGCGCGGCAACCACGACAAAGGACGCTGTCAGCCACAAGACCTGGCGCAAAGCAAGCGGCCGGGGTTGCCGCATCAGGATGGCAGCGGCGCCGGCGGCGGCCAGAAGCGGCATGGTGATGAGCGACGCTGGCCGGACATACATGCCGAGGCCGGCCATCAGTCCGGCGACCACCGCGGCGGCCGCGTCCTTCCGCTCGAGCGCCACCAGCATAGAAATCAGCCATGCCACCGGAAGCAGCATCGAAGCCACGAGCCGCCTGTCCGTGGCGAAGCAGGAGACGACGACTGGCGAACTGAGGAAGAAGACGGCGGCCAGCAGGGCTAGCAGTCGCGAGTGCAACAGCCGCCATGCGGCTGCCGCAACTAGGCCACCAGAGACCGCACCGATTAGCAGCGTTAATGGTCCGGGCACTGGCGGAGCGCATTATAACGATGTGGTACGATCGTGAGCCACACGATGAGCGATTCCCTGATCATCGCCGGCAAGGTCTTCGCGTCGCGGCTGATCGTCGGCACCGGCAAATATCCATCGCACGCGATTATGAAGGCCGCGCACGAAGCGTCGGGCACCGATATGGTGACGGTGGCGGTGCGCCGCGTCGACATTACCCGCAAAACCGAGTCACTGCTCGATTACATCGACACCACCAGGATCTTCCTGCTGCCCAACACCGCCGCCTGCTACACCGCGGCCGACGCCATTCGCACCGCGCATCTCGGCCGCGAAGCCGGCATGTCGAACTGGGTGAAGCTGGAGGTGATTGGCGACGAACAGACGCTGTTCCCCGACAACGAAGGGCTGCTCGAAGCGACGCGCGTCCTGGTGAAGGACGGCTTCGTGGTGCTCCCCTACACCAACGACGACCCCGTGATGTGCCGCAAGCTCGCCGACGCGGGCGCCGCGGCGGTGATGCCGCTCGGCGCGCCGATCGGCTCGGGGCTCGGCATCCAGAACCCGAACAATATCCGCATCATCAAGGAGCAGGCCAGGGTGCCGGTGATCGTCGACGCCGGCGTGGGTACCGCGTCCGATGCCGCGGTGGCGATGGAGCTCGGCGCGGATGGCGTCTTGATGAACACTGCGATCGCCGGCGCCCAGGATCCCGTCACGATGGCGCGGGCGATGCGCCTCGCCGTCGAAGCGGGCCGCCTGGCGTACCTGGCGGGACGCATTCCGAAGAAGTCCTACGCCTCGGCGAGCAGTCCGCTGGATGGCGTAATCGGCCACCGATGACCACCCATTCACACTGATTGCGCACCTCCACCATCCGGTTCCTGGATTACTGGCTCGGCGTCCCCGCCTGTGGACTGCTGTCAGTGCTGCGCACGATCGGACGGCTCGTCGGCATCGGTGCGCAACGTGAACAACCGCGCAAGATTCTCTACCTGAAGTTCATCGAGCAGGGCGCCACGGTGCTGGCGCAGGACGCGATCCGGCGCGGCACGGCCGGCGTCGGCCGCGATAACCTGTTCTTCTGCGTCTTCGAGAGCAATCGCGCCATTCTCGATCTGCTCGACACGGTTCCCGCCCACAACATCCTCAGCATTCGCGATCAGCAGCTGTCGACCTTCGTGATTGATTTTCTTCATGCGGCATGGACGGTGCGGCGGCGCGGCATCAATACCGTCATCGACATGGAGTTCTTCTCACGGGCATCGGCGATCTTCACGTTCCTGACCGGCGCCGCGATCCGTGTGGGATTGCATCGCTTCACCGGCGAGCTGCCCTACCGAGGCGACCTGATGACGCACCGCGTCCAGTACTTGCCGCACCTGCACATCGCGATGCAGTACCTCGTGCTGGTGGAAGCCGCGTTTCACGACCCCGACGAAGTGCCGATGCTGAAGGTGCCGCTGCCGCAGATCGCGCGCACCCAACTGGAAGTGCCGCGGTTTACGCCGGCCGGCGACGAGCTCGACCGGATGCGGGCACGACTTGATGCGTCTCACGCGTCCCCAATCGTGGTCCTCAATCCGAACGCCAGCGACCTGTTGCCGCTCCGCAAGTGGGAAAGCGCTCGATTCGTGAAGCTGGCGCAGCGAGTTCATGCCGCCTACCCGAACGCGCTGATTGTGCTGACCGGATCCGAATCGGAGCGCGCCGCAGCCGATCAACTCTGCCGCGAGATCAACGTGCCACGCACGGTGTCGGTGGCGGGTCAGACCACACTGCGCGAGTTGCTGACGCTGTATACGATCGCCGACGTGCTCGTCACCAACGACAGCGGCCCCGGCCACTTCGCGTCGCTGACACCGGTGCGGGCGATTGTGATGTTCGGTCCGGAAACGCCGCGGCTGTTCGGGCCGCTGACGCACGCCGGGACGCCGTCGACAACCGTGATCTGGAAGGAGCTGGCGTGCAGTCCGTGCGTCAGCGTGTTCAATCACCGCCTCTCGC
>DASVFC010000615.1:0-4150 GCA_036380235.1 Vicinamibacterales bacterium | reverse complement strand
CGCGAGTACGCGGACTCTCGGGCGCGACCTGCGCGCCGGCCGGTCACCCGCGCACGATGGATCTCTGGGGCTCGCCGTTCGTCACCGATCGTGTGCGCGGCGCAACGCTCGAGCGGCACGCGCGCTCGTTCTTCCAGGGCAACCGCTTCTTGCTCGACCCGCTCGTCGATTACGTGCTCGGCGCCATCGACGCCGCGCCGATCCTGGATCTTTATGCCGGCGTCGGATTGTTCAGCGTGGCCGCGGCCGCCGGCGGCAAGGGCAGGGTGACCGCCGTGGAAGGCGATGCATTTTCAGCGGCCGACTTGAAGCGCAATGCCACCGGGCACGACATCACCGTCGCGGTTGGCGCGGTCGAAACGTTCCTGTCTCGCACGCCAGGAAAATGCGAGACCGTGATCGTCGATCCGCCGCGCACGGGAATGTCCAGGGAGGCGACCGCCGGCGTCGTGGCCTTGCGCGCGCCGCGGCTGGTCTACGTTTCGTGCGACATCGCCACGCTGGCGCGCGATGCGCGATTGCTGCTGGATGCCGGATGCCGGATCGAACACGTCACGGCGTTCGACCTGTTTCCGAACACCGCACACGTCGAGACGATTATCGTGTTTTCGCGCTAGCCGCCTTCACCAGGCCCTCGAACAGCTCGCGAAACTCACCCGTGCGCCAGAAGTTCTCGGGGTGCCATTGCACCGCGACGCAGAACGGCGCGCCGGGTTTTTCCATCGCTTCGACCACGCCGTCGGGCGACGTCGCCGTGACCTCGAAGCCATCTGCCACCGTCTTGACCGATTGATGGTGCCGGCTGTTGACATGGCAGGTTTCGCCGTCCTCCATGTGATCGGCCAGCAGCGTCGATAGCATCGAGTCGGTCGAGACCCACACCTCGTGGGCGATCTGGACCCGCGGTTGCGGCACCGAGTGGTCGAGCGCGCCGGTGACCTGGCTCGGGATGTCCTGGAACAGCGTGCCGCCCATGGCGACGTTCACCACCTGCATGCCGCGGCAGATCGCCAGCAACGGGATACCCTTGGCGACGGCGGCGCGGGCGAGCGCGATCTCGTACTCGTCGCGGCCGTTTTCGGCGGCTTCGAACGTGGCGTGACGCGCCTCGCCGTAGAGTGCGGGATCGACGTCGCCGCCGCCGGTCAGCAGCAGGCCGTCGACGCGGGCGAGGAGCAGCGCGGGTGATTCGCTACCCACCGCCACCTCGACCGGATCGCCGCCGGCGCGACGGATTGACTCGAGGTAATCCTCCATCTTGCGGTTCTGGCCGATGGCGATCCGTGGCATGTATCAGCGTCCTACATTCGCGCCGGCACCGCAACGCCCATCAGGTCGAGCGCTTGCGCCAGTTGCTGGCGGCAATACATTACCGCCGCCACGCGCCACATGCGCGCGTCGGCGCGTTCTTCGTTGACCACCGATTGCTTGGGATTCTGGTAAAAGGCACTGAACATCTTCGCCAGCCCGAACGCGTATTTCGCGAGGACCGCAAATTCGAGCGTCCGGACCACCTGCTCGACGACCTCGTCAAGCCGCGACGCCTCGAGCACCAGCGCCCATAATTCGGCGTCAGCGTTGATCAATTCCGGCGACGCGCCGGGCAGGGCCGCCACCATGCCGTGTTCGTCCACGCCAAACCGCTCACGCAGTTTCTCGAAGATCTTGTTGGCACGCACCGCCGCATATTGCAGATACGGCCCGGTCTCGCCGACGAAGCTGACCGCTTCGTCGATATCGAACGCGATCACCGTGGTGCGCGCGTACTTGATCAGGAAATAGCGGACCGCGGCGACGGCAATCTGCTCTGCGATCTTGCGACGTTCATCCGCCGGCAACTCCCGTTGCCTCGCGTCGACCTCCACCAACGCTTTTTCGATCACCCGATCGATAAGGTCGTCAGCCTTCACGCCAAGACCCTTGCGGCCTGACACTTCCACGAACGGCTTCTTCGCTTCCTCGGAGTCAGGGTCCGGCGCGAAGCCCAGTTCCTTTGCGGTCGCGTGCGACAGCGCCACCATCTCGTATGAAAAGTGTGTGAGCCGATCCGCTTCCCGGGGATGGCCGATCGAACGCAGCGCCTGCTTCAGCAACTTCTGCAGATACGCCTGACGGACGTCGATGACGTTGTAGGTTGCCGCCGCGGCGCCAAACGGAGGATGGTCGCCGGCGGCTTCAGCCGCATGACTGGTGGTCGCCCACAACGTGCCGCCGTCCATGCGTGTCGCGAACTTGCGATACAGGAAGTCCTTGCCGAGCAGGCCAGATTTCCAGAGCTGGTAGGCCATGTCCTTGCCGACGTACACGACGGTGCCATTGGAGCGGACGATCACTTTCTCGCGCTCCGCTTCGGTCTCGGCGTCCTCGACGCCTTTCTCCGCATCGTCGGCCGCGTCGTCATCCTCAATCTTCATCACCCAGCAGCCGGCATGTTTGCCTTCGGTCTGCAGGAATACCGCCCCGGTTTCTTTCAGCACCTCGAATGCGCGCGCCCAGAATTGCAGGCGCAGGATGTCGCCTTCCCACGTCAGCAGCTGGTAGTCGATATTCAGCCGCGCCATGGTCGCGAGGTGCGCGCGGACGACGGTGTCGGCGATGAACGCCGCGAGAGTGGCCGTCGGTTCGATGCCGTGTTCGATGTCGTGCAGGGTGGCGGCACGGATTTTCAGCCGCTCCTTGTCGCCGTCGTACCATTCGGTCACGCGGGCGTACAGGTCCCAGCAGTAATAGTCGAAGCGCGTCGTCGCCGCGATTCGCCTGGCGTCTTCGAGCGACAGCTTCTCGAGCTCGCGAAATCCGACCACGACGTCCGCCACTTGCACGCCGGTGTCGTCGATGTAGTTCTGGACCTCCACCGGGTTGCCGCGAAAGCGCAACACGCGGACGAGCGTGTCGCCGAGGGCGGAATTGCGGAGGTGGCCGATATGCGCGGCCTTGTTGGGATTGATCGCCGTGTGCTCGACGATGGTTTTTTCATCGCGCGCGAGCGGGGCAGGCAGCGTGCCCGCGAGGCCGAGCCGCGACAACAAAAACGCCGGCCGATCGAGAAATACGTTGAGGTAACCGTTCGGCGCAGCTTCGACTCTGGCAATTCCAGAAATCGGTCCCAGTGCCGTTGCGAGTTCCTGGGCAATGACCTTCGGCGCCTTGCGTAACCGCCGCGCCAGGTCGAAGGCGACCGGCGTGCCAAGATCACCCAGGGTCCGGTTCGGTGGATACTCGATGGGGATTACAAGATCAGGATCGGTGATGCCATGTTGCTGGGCTAGCACCTCGCGCACACGCGCCCTGACTTGTTCATGGAGCGGAAGGATCATGAGCTGTTCGTTGACTCGCTTGAAGGCGTGCGGTACGCTTCACGTTATCAGAATCTTCACCTCCCCGTCATGGTTGACGCCGGAATCGGCCGCCTTTTAATCTCGAGCCTCCACCAGGGAATCGCCGACGTAACGCCAAGCCGGCTGGAATTCTACGAAGAGTGGTTGAGCCCGAAGGGTATGCGGGACGGGCGCATCGGCCTGGCGCCGCTGGGCGCGGTATTAAGTTTCGTGCATCGCGAAGAGCCGCCGGCCAACGAAGAAATCGTCCTGCGAGCCGGGCGCTACGCGGCTGACTGGACTTACGCCGGCCTGAGCGGCGTGCGCCGGTGGTTCATCCGCCAGCTACCGACACCGATGCGAACCCGCGCGGCGCTTGGGCTCGGGCGCAGGCTGATTCTCGCCACGGTGCGCCAATCCAAGATCCGTACGCGCCTGAAGGGAACCGAAGGCGAGGTGGACATCCACTCGGCGCTGTTCGATCAGCTTCGCGATCCGGCATCGATCCCGATGCGCGCATTCTACGCCTCCGCGTTCTCGCGGCTACTGGAGCATTGCGCGGTGGATGCGCAGGTAGCCATCAACAACGAACAGGCCGGGGCGTGGAGCCTGATTGTGAAAGTGCGCGGCTCAACGCCAATGACGGCGGTGGACGCCGCGTAGCCGCCATGAAAGCCTGCGCTGTTGTTGCATTGTGCATTCTGCATGCTGCAGTTGCGAGCGCGCAGACGGTTGAGGCGCCGCTGCTGGTGGTGCCGTTCGACAATCCCTCGCGGGAGCCGCGCCTCGCCTGGATGCGCGAAGGCGCTGCGATCCTGCTGACCGATGCGCTC
>DASVFC010000614.1:0-2643 GCA_036380235.1 Vicinamibacterales bacterium | reverse complement strand
CTCGTGGCATCGGCGAGCTCCTGATATTTCGCATAAAGCGCGGCGTTGGCGGGCGTCGGCACCGGGTAATACGGATCGCCCTGGTCGGTGGGGAACTCGTAGACGAGCGACGTCTTCGGATGCTCCTGTCCCGACAGATATTTCATCTCCGTAACGCGGGTATAGAGCTGATCGTTCGGATAGTTGATCACCGGCGCCGGCTGCGCGACTGCCACGTCATGCGTTTCCCACCTGAACTCCAGCGAGCGATACGGCAGCCGTCCGAAGCAGTAATCGAAATACTCGTCCACCGGCCCGGTGTAGATCAGCTCCTTGTAGGGAACCAGCGTCCGGATCTCACGGTAGTCCGCGTTGAGCAGGATCTGGATGTTCGGATGCGACAGCATGCGCTCGAACATCCGCGTATAGCCGTGCAGCGGCATCGACTGATAGGTGTCGGTGAAGTAGCGATCGTCGCGGTTGGTGCGCACTGGCACGCGCGCGGTGACCGACGCGTCGAGCTCGGACGGATCCATGCCCCACTGCTTGCGCGTGTAATTGCGGAAGAACTTTTCGTAGAGCTCACGGCCGACACGGCTGACGATGACGTCTTCCGACGTCTTGATCGGCTTGCGCGGTTCGGCGACCGACTGAAAGAACGCTTCCAGTTCGAACGACGTGTAGCTGGTTCCGTAAAGCTGATTGACGGTGTCGAGATTGATCGGAATCGGCACCAGCCGGCCGTCGACGGACGCGCGTACCCGGTGTTGGTACGGTCGCCATTCGGTGAATCGCGACAAATATGCAAATACTTCCGCGGAGTTGGTGTGGAAGATATGCGGGCCGTACTTGTGGATCAAAATGCCGTGCTCGTTGTGGTAGTCGAAGGCATTGCCGCCGATGTGCGGCCGCTTGTCGCAGATCAGCACCCGCTTGCCGGCATGCGCGGCAAGGCGCTCCGCGATGGTGGCGCCGGCAAAGCCGGCGCCGACGATCAAGTAATCGAACATCTCGCTCCGCCTTATGCGCCCAGCGACAGGCCGGACGATGGTTTTGTGGCGCTGACGCGGACCGGCTGCGTTTCGCGATCGAGCGCCTTCTTAATCAACATCGCCGTCTTGCCCCAGGTGCGATCCCACGACATGTTGGTGAGGAATGCATCGGCCCTGGCGCGGCGAGCCTCTGGCTTCTCGTTCAACGCGCCGTCGCACGCGGCGACGAAGTCGGGTACCGCATCCGCAATGCGCACAAGGCCCTGGTCGCCATATGGGCTGACGACGTCGCGGATCGACGTCGACACCACGGGCTTACCGGCCGCCAGGTATTCCGGCGTCTTGGTCGGGCTGATGAACCGTGTCGCCTCGTTGCGCGCGAACAGCAGCATCGCGACGTCCCAACCCGCGATGTAACGCGGCAGCTCTGGGTAGCTCTTGGGTCCGAGATAGTGGATGTTCGGCCGCTTCGGCAGATCGTTCGGCTCGATCTTCACGACCGGACCAATCATGACGAGTTGCCAATCGGGGCGCGCATCAGCCAGACCGGCGAGCAGCGGAATGTCGAGCCGCTCGTCGAGGACGCCGAAGAAGCCCAGACGCGGATGGGGAATATTCGCCTGATCGGCGGGCTGTTGCTTGCACTTGCGAGCCGTTGCGAAGTGAGCGACGTCAACGCTGCTCGGCAGCGCATGAATGTTGTGGTGTTGGTGCTGCTTGGCTTCGAACAGCGACTGGCCGCCCGTGAAGACCACGTCGGCGCGGCGCATCAGCTCGCGCTCGAGACGCGGCAGGTTCGGGTCGGCATTCTTGAAGGCCGACAATTCGTCCATGCAGTCATAGACGACCACGTCCGGCGACAGGTGATCGGAGAACCGCAACGCTTGCGGCGTGTAGTACCACAACACGTAATGGTTGACGTGCTCGCCTGCGATCAGCTGGCTGAGCAACGATCGCTGCGCCGCCAGGACCTGCGTCTGGTTGAACGAGGTCGGCAGCTGCGGCGTCACCACCAGCAGATTTCCGTGCGGCTCCATCGTCACCGACGCGGCCGACAGGTGCTCGTGAAAAATCGGCTCCTCAACGAAATACACACGCCGCGAGATTGCGTAACGGCTCATCAAATGCTGCGGCCGCTGGAACACGAAGTTCCATCGCAGATGGCTCAGGCAAATCAGATCCGCCGTGGCAGAAATTGGAGACGCGTCGGTGTGGGACTGAGGGGAAGTACCTTTAATCATGATGCGCCGCAACACTGCAACCCATGTGCCCGAATTCACGTCACTGCTGTCTCTCTGTGCGACACGCGAGCACATCAATTCGATCAGCATGTCATGAGCCTGATCTGGGTCGGGAATGCCTCAGTCATGACATAGACGTGTCTCAGCAAAACCCTGAGCGCCGTGGGCGGGTTTTCCGCATCACGATGGATCGAGGTTTGCTCCGGACAGCGCCATGCCTCGAGCTTCAATCAGTTCTCCCTGTCCCAGGCCTCAGCTGCATCGGCCGGGGTGGCAGTCGCTGGACGGCGCCTGGGACTTCGCTATCGACGAGAACAACCAGTTGCACGATCCGTCGGAAGTGCAGTGGACGGCCACCATCAATGTCCCGTTCTCGCCGGAAACACCGGCGAGCGGCATCGGCAATGCCGGGTTGTTTCGCGCCGTCTGGT
>DASVFC010000613.1:0-2169 GCA_036380235.1 Vicinamibacterales bacterium | reverse complement strand
GTGCGCGACAAGGTGCTCCCCGGCATGCTGAAAAGCGAGCAGGAGTTGCTCTCTGAGGGTAAGCCGCTTCGCGCGGCGATCGTGCCGCGTAATTACACGCTCGAAGACGGCGGCGTCACCGACAGCGGTCTCGCGAAGCTGCTGCTCCACCCGGCGCGCAAATCCGACGGCATTGTCAGGGGCACGGCGCTAATCGAATCTGAAAGTGGATCGGTCGCCCGGATCGAGGGGCGCCTGGTGAAGAGCCCGTCGTTCTGGATTCGTGATGTCGACGTGACCTGGAAGTTTACGAGAGTCGGTGACGCGATCCTGCCCGTGGAGCTGAGCTCCAAGGCGCGCGTCCGCTTCTACGGCCGCTCGACATTCCGGATGACCTACGACTACGTGTCAATCGACGGCCGTCCGGTCAGCAGCGCGTTGCGTGCGGCAGCGCCGGACCGCTAACCCGCATCCTTCCTGACAGCCGAGGCATGCGAACAGGTGCCCTCACCGGCGTCGCCGGTTTCGTCGCCGGCTTTATCGTCGCGATGCTGCTCGCGCTTGCCGCCGGCTGGGTGCTGTTCTTCCGCGGCGGTACAGGCATCGACATCAGCCAGCCGACGGTGATTCAGCACATCCAGCAGCTGCAGCGGCTCGAGACGGTCGTTTACAGCATGGAGAAAATCGTCACCGGGGCGCAGAACAGCGCGTTCCTGCCGCAGTTTCTCGTCGGCGATCGGCTGTTGTTGATTGTGCACGGTGAGGTGACGGCCGGCGTCGATCTGGCGGCAATCGATCCGTCGACCGTGAAGGTCGATGGCAAGACGGTGTCGATCAATTTGCCCACACCGATGATCTTCTCGACGCGCATCGACAACGCGCGGTCGCGCGTCTACGCCCGGGAGACCGGTTTATTCAGCACGCCGGACCCGCAACTGGAGTCCGAGGTCCGGCGCGCCGCGGAACGCGAGCTGACGAATGCGGCGTTGGATGGCGGCATCCTGAGGACGGCCGCCGCCAACGCGCGCACCACCTTAACCAGCCTGTTGCTTGGTTTGGGCTTCGAGACGGTAAACGTTAACCTGGAACGCGAGTAACTCGCGGCGGGTTACGCCGGGCGCAGGTTTTCGGCGCGTGGGCCTTTCGGACCCTGTCCCTTCTCGAACGTGACCGCCTGACCCTCGCGGAGCTCGTCGAACCGTGCGCCCTGCACGGCGGAGTTGTGGAAGAAGTATTCCTGTCCATCGGGAGCAGCCACGAAGCCGAATCCCTTGTCACTAACGATGCGTTTGATGGTGCCTGAAACTGGTGCCGCCATAGGTATCCCGCCGATTGAGAGAGGTCCGAGTGCCGCACAGTGCGGCTTACAGACGGTATGCCTGATTTCGGGGAATTGCTAGAAAAATCGATGCAGCTGCGGCGCCGGCCCACGTGAGCGGGGCCAGAAACGACGGATTTTGGGCGGGAATCAGGCGATAACGAACGCAGGCACAGCAGTTAACGGGACAACGCGAAAAGGGCGAAGGCGAATTAACCGCTAAAAGCGGAACAAGCGGGTCATCTTCACCACGAACGCGCGATTCCTCAATGCGAAACGGTCGCGAGGGTCGAGCGGGTTGGTGTTCTGCTCATCAGTCCACACGACGAAGAATTCGCTACCCGGGCGATACTCCCACCGGAAGCGCACGTTGCTGCTGAACGTGCGATCGACCGACGAGTACTGCAACAGCGCGCTCGCGAACATCCGCGGCGAGAAGCCGTAATCGGTCCGCGCGCCCACCTGCTTCTGCGTGAAGTCGCCGGTCGGCAGCTCGATGTGGTTGATCGAGAAGCGCGGCTCGACCGAGAACTGTTTCAGGATCGCGTAGCGGCCCTGCGAAAACGTCAGTGCGCGAATGGTGCCGTTGTAATACTCGCCAAGCTGCACGCCGATGTTGCCCGACAAGCGCCGCTGCGCGCCGATGGTGTACGACATCAGCACGTCGTTGTAGTGGTAGCCGCCGATCGGAATGGTGCGGCCTGGCGCCGGCGTGAAGGGCGCGACCAGCAGATCGTAATTGGCGTTGGCTTCGACGTTGAAGATGTCGCTGTTGTCGAACTCGACGTTGAACCGGGCCTGCGACTGCCGCGACTCGACGGCGCCGGCGCCGTTCTCGTAATACTCGAAATTACCTTCGTAGGTGAACTTGC
>DASVFC010000612.1:0-4086 GCA_036380235.1 Vicinamibacterales bacterium | reverse complement strand
CGGCCACAAGGATCTGACGACGACGCAGCGCTACATGCACCTCAGTCCGAATGCGATTCACGACGCGATTCGGCTACTCGAAATGCCTGGAGCCATCGTCGAGCGTGGAGACATTGTGGACACGGCGATTTAGTGAATCAGAAGTTATCGATTAAAAAGTAGTTATTGGTGAGCCCGGAAGGAATCGAGCCCGCCAGGCCGAGGCCGCAGGCCGATGGCCGCGTGACTGATGAGTTCCGGGCGAGTCCAATGAGGCCAAAGTGGCTTGCCAGCCGTAGCTCGTTCAGCCGGGGAGGAACAGTCCACCTTCGCGCCGGGCTTTTCCTCGGCGCTACGGTGGACAACCTTCGCTTGGCTTGCCAACCGTAGCTCACGCCAGGTCTTTGCAAGCGTGAGCGAAGGTTGGTGAGCCCGGAAGGAATCGAACCTTCAACCAACAGATTAAGAGTCTGCTGCTCTGCCAGTTGAGCTACGGGCCCACGTGAGGTGGGACGCCTTGCGGCGTCTGGCTGGTCCTGCCGAAGCGTCCAAGAACACATTGGCGCGAAGGCAGACTGGTCCCGCCGCAGCGCCACAGAACTTAAGGCGCGAAGGCGGACAAACCTTAACTATAGCAATCTCGCGCCAAAACGCCAACCTCTTCGCCGCCGCTGTGCGACACGACGCACAATAGTGAGGCTATGTCCGTTGCACCTGTCGACCTCCTGGTATTCGGCCCCCATGCCGACGATCTCGAAATTGGACTCGGCGGCACGATTGCGAAGCATGTCGCCGACGGACATCGCGTCGGGTTGTGCGATCTGACACGTGCCGAGCTGTCCTCGAACGGCACGCCCGAAGGGCGCCTTCGCGAGGCAGCAGACGCGGCTGCCGTACTCGGTGCCGTGTGGCGGGAGAATTTCGGCTGGCCCGACGGCGGCATCGATGGCACCGCTGAACAGATCCGCCAGGCCGTTGATCTGATTCGCCGCGCCCGGCCGCGCGCGATTGCGATTCCGTACTGGAGCGATCGTCACCCCGATCACGACGCCGCCAGCGTGGTGTTGCGGCAGGCGATCTTCAAGGCCGCGCTGCGCCGCGTCGAGACGACAGACGAGCCCTGGCGAGCCGAGTGGGTGTGCCACTACTTCATCAACGACAGCGTCACGCCGTCTTTCGTGGTCGACGTGTCGGCTCACTACGAGAAGAAGCGCGCCGCCCTTGATTGCTACCGCAGCCAGTTCCAGCCGCGCGGAGACCAGACCGTGGGCACGCGGTTGAACGCGCCGACGTTCCGCCAGTTGATCGAGAGCCGCGACGCGCAGTTCGGCGCGCTGGCAGGCGTTGCGTTCGCCGAGGGCCTTGTGGTGCGCGAGCCCATCATGCGTAACGGGCTGCTCAAGTGAATCCAATGCGGATCGGGATGGTCTGCTACGCGTCGCTCGGCGGCAGCGGCGTGGTGGCGACCGAGTTGGCGCGCGCGCTGGCCGGGCGCGGCCACGACGTGCACGTGATCAGCAGTGAGCGGCCGTTCAGGTGGTGGGACAACGTGCCCGGCTTGACGTTGCACGAGGTGGCGGTGCCGTCGTATCCGCTGTTCAGGGAACCGCAATACGTGCTCGCGCTCGCGACCGCGATTGCGCGCGTCGCCGAAGATCACCGCCTCGACATCGTGCACGCGCACTACGCGGTGCCGCATGCGACGGCGGCATACCTCGCCGACCAGATGCTGGCGTCAGCCCAGGGCGCACAGGCGCCGAGCACCGTCACTACATTGCACGGCACCGACATCACCCTGGTCGGCAGCGATCCGTCATACGCGCGCGTCGTCGCCTTCTCGATCGAGCAGTCGCGCGTCGTCACCGCCGTGTCGCGGAGCCTGAGGGCCGACACCATCGCGAGCCTGGGGGTTCGTCACGCGATCGACGTGATCCCGAATTTCCTCGACTGTGCGGAATATCAGCGCGTTGTCGATCCGACGTTGCGACGTGAATTGTGCACGCCGGGGACGGCAGGAGTGCTGATGCACGCCTCGAACTTCCGTCCGGTGAAGCGGGTCGGCGCGGTGCTCGACGTGTTTCGCAAAGTGCGAAGTGAGATCCCGGCTCGGCTGGTGTTGATCGGCGATGGACCCGATCGCGCAATGGTCGAGACCAGAGCGCGCGAGTACGGATTGAGCGAACACGTCGTGTTCGCGGGCGAGCAACAGGATCCGGTCCGCTGGCTGTCGAGCGCCGACCTCTTCCTGCTGCCTTCGGCGCAGGAAAGTTTCGGGCTCGCGGCACTCGAGGCGATGGCGTGCGAGGTGCCCGTGATCGCGTCCAACGCCGGCGGCCTGCCGGAGATCATCGCGAACGGCATCAACGGCTACGTCTGCCCGCCAGACGCCCTCGACGAAATGGCTGCACACGCGGCCCACCTGTTGCGCGACGAAACGCTGCGACGCGAGATGGGACGCCGCGCCGCAACAATCGTTCGGGATAAGTATTGCGCCGAGCGAATCGTGCCGCTGTACGAACAGGCGTACGCGAGCGCGATCGGCTCGGCCTGATCAGCGCTTCAACACGCCAAGGACGAGTCGTATGCGTCCGACCATCCGAAGTTGACGCCGTGTCGATATCGATCGGCCACGGAGTCTCTGGCGTAAGGAGGAAGGCAACCAGGCGGGGTAGTACTTCGGGTCGAGCAGACGCCGTTCGCCGGCGCCTGCTCGAATGACAACGATTGCGGTAGTCGGCAGCGCGAACGCTGCACGCGTTCGAGAGCTATCTCACGGTGACGCTCGACGTGTAGTTCGTGCTCGACAACAAGATCTCGAAGCCGGCCGAGCGCGGTAGGACCAGATCGGCGCGGCCGTCCTTGTCGTAATCGAACGCCGCCGGGATGTCGCCGGGTCGGCCCCACGCGACATCCAGGCGAGTGGGATTTCCCCTGTTCGACAGCACGATCGACCACGTGCCCGACGAAGGACGGAACACCGCGAGGTCGGCGCGCTTGTCGCCGTCATAGTCCGCGGGTACCGGGACGTCGTGCTCCGCACCCCAGACCAGCGGCGCCGAGGGTGCGTAGTTATTCGTCGACAGCCACAGGCGCCACTCACCTGTGAGCGTTGTGAACAGCGCCGGATCCGACACACCATCACCGTCGAAATCTGCCGCCACGGACACGTCCGGATTCTCCACCTCGCGTGCTGATGCATCGGCGCTCGACTCGGCGTCTTCCGCCGCCGCATCGCTGGTGCTCTCCAGGCTGTTCTTGCGGTTGCCGTTGCTGTTCTTCACGGTGACGGAGATCGTTGCCGTCGCGGTGTTGCCGCGCGTGTCGACGGCGTGCGCCGTCAGCTGATACGTGCCGTCGGTGACTGACGTCGAATCCCACCCGTATTGGTATGGCGCACTGCGAAGCTCGGCGGAGACGAAGTTGCCGTTGACCGAGAAGCGCACCTGCGCGACGCCACTCGCGTCAGTGGCGTTGGCGCGCAACCTGACGTTCTTGCCGTTGACGGTATCGCTGTTCGCGGGACTGCTGAAAGATACGGTCGGCGGTGTCGTATCGGCAGATGGAGCCTCTCGCACGGGTGCCGCGGACACCGTCCACGTGAACGTGCGCGACGTGCTCAACGCACCGTCTGACACCGTGGCGGTCACCGAGTAGGTGCCTGCGGCTGACGGCGTTCCCGAGATGACACCCGACGAACTGGCGATGGTGAGCCCCGGTGGCAAGTTCGAGGCGCTGTAGGAAATTGATCTGCCTTCCGGATCGTTACCGTCAAGCGTGAGCGCATTTACCGCCGTTCCGACAACGCTGGTCTGGCTCGATGGTTGCGTCAGCGTCGGCGCCAGATTAACAGTGGCGTTGACCGTGCCCGTGAGGTCAAGAACGACTTCGGCCGATTTCGGCCCCGGCCCCGCGGCGTTGTACGCCTGCACGACGATGTAATACCGCTGTCCGGCAGCAGGGGCAAAGTTGAACGTGAGCACGTTGCCGACATCGACAGTCGTCGTGTGAACGCCAGACTGCGTGCCATACGACAGGAGATAGCCGATGACGTCAGGCTCCGGATTGGGATCCCAAGACGCGGTTGCTGCTTCGAGCGACCGCGCGGTA
>DASVFC010000611.1:0-3806 GCA_036380235.1 Vicinamibacterales bacterium | reverse complement strand
CCATGTCGGAGACACGGCCGAGGCGCACGGCGGCGACGTTGCTCACCGATCCGATCTTCGGGTCGGTGGCGGTGATCTTGTACTGGCCGCCTTCGGTCAGCAGCTGGATGAACTCGCCGCGTTTGTCGGTCTTGGTTTGCAGCTTGCGGTTCACGCCACCGAGGAACTCGACGGTGACCTGCACGCCGACGATCGGCTCTTTGTTGGCGCCGATGACTTTGCCCTTGATCATCGTCGACTGCGCCAGGGCAGCCGGAGCAAAGGCCACGACCATCGCGATCGCGAGGACGGCAATACGTGAGAAAACCTGGTTTTTCATTTGTGACGGTGCCTCGCCGTCGATTTTATCAGGTGCCGAAAAACCGCGTCACGGCCGCCGGATCATGGGTGATCGGCGCCGGCGGGAAGGAATCGAGGAACCTGCGGCCGTAATTCATGGTTCGCAGGCGGGGATCGAGCACGGCCAGAACCCCCCGGTCATTTCGGTGACGGATCAGCCGACCCAGCCCCTGCAGCATGGCGAGGATCGCGAGCGGCACCTGGTAATCCTGGAACGCGTCGCCGCCGCCGGCGACGATTGATTCGATGCGCGCTGCAGTAATCGGATCGCCGGGCGATGCGAACGGGAGCTTGTCGATGATCACGCAGCTCAGTTGTTCACCGGCCACATCCACGCCCTGCCAGAAGCTCGACGTCGCAAACAACACCGCGTTCGGCGTAGTGCGAAACTGGTTGAGCAGCACGCTGCGCGGCGCCGTCCCCTGAACGATGACGGGGTAGGGCAACGCCGGCTCGACACGATCGCGCACGGTGCGCAACATCGCGTAGCTGGTGAACAGCACGAACGCGCGGCCTTCCGTCCGCCGCAACAGGTCGAGCACTTCGCGCGCCGCCGCGTCGGCGAATTCCGCAGATTTTGGCGACGGCATCTTGCGCGGCAGGTACAGGATCGCCTGCTCGTTGAAATCGAATTCCGATGTCACCCGCACGGTGTCGGCATCTTCGACGCCGAGCCGACCTTTCACGTAATCGAACGAGCCCTCTACCGTCAACGTCGCGGACGTCATCACCGTCGATCGCATCCGGCCAATCAGCATCTCGCGGATGATCGACGACACATCGATCGGCGCGGCGCGCAGGAAGACGCCGCGATTGCGCGTCTCCAGGAAATAGACGTAGGCCGGATTGCCGGCTTCGAGCAGGAAGTTGACGTGATCGCGCAGCTCCGCGGCGCGTCGCGCCAACGTCGCCGCGTCCTCGTTGCTCTCAGCGCCGGCCTCGGCGGTGCCCGCGCGCTTGATCATCTCGGCTGCCAGAGCGTTCAATGCCGACGCCAGGCCAAGCCCGTCGTCAACTACCTCACCGAACCATTGCGGCCCGATGCGCAGCCGTTCCTCGGTCAGCGAGCCGCGAGTGCGCCGTGCCATCGCCAGCGCGCCAAAGAACGTCAAGGCGTGGTCGTCGACCCGCCTCACCGCGTGGCGGAGTTCCGAATCGTGATCCTCGATCTGTCCGAGATTGAGCGCGCGTTCGGCATCGCGCACGAGGTCGGACACGCGATAGTTGCTGACCGAGATGCCGAAATACTGCGTCGCCACGTCTTCGAGGTGGTGGGCCTCGTCGATGATCGCGTTCTGGCAGTCTGGAATCACCTCGCCGTATGTGCTTTGTCGGACCGACGCGTCGGCGCACAGCAGGTGATGGTTGACGATCACGAGATCCGATTCAGCGGCGCGCTGCCGCATTTTCGTGACGTAACACTCGCGATACTGGGGACACTCGCTGCCGAGGCAAGTCTCGGCCGTCGCCGCCACATCCGACCACAGCGCCGAGTCTTCCGGCAGCTCGCTCAACTCGGCGCGATCCCCGGTCTCGGTGACGCGCCGCCATTCATCCATCATCGACACGAAGTCGTGGGGCACCGCGGGGTGAGCGCGCAGCTGATCGAGACGATGCAGGCACAGATAATTGGCGCGGCCTTTCATATAGGTCGCGCTGAAGGACACGCCAAGCGCGGTTTGCAGCGTCGGGATGTCCTTGAAGTAGATCTGCTCTTGCAGGTTCTTGGTGCCGGTCGAGATCAGCACGCGCTGGCGATTGAGAATCGCCGGCACGAGATACGCCAACGTCTTGCCCGTGCCGGTCCCAGCCTCGGCGAGCAACACGCCACCATGCTCGAGCGTGTTCGCGACGGCGGCCGCCATCTTGCGCTGGCCGGCGCGCGGCTCGAAGTTGTCGACGGCACGCGCCAGCACGCCGTCGTCAGCAAAGACGGCTTCGACCGCGGCGCCTAGCGCTGGCGTTCCGGGTATAGCGGAAACTTCCGGCACAGTTGTTCGACTTCACTCTTGACCGCGGCCAATGCGGCGCCGTCTTCAGGCGACGCCATCACCCGCGTGATGAATTCCGCGATGAGGTCCATCTCGGCCTCGCCCATCCCGCGCGTCGTCACCGCCGGCGTGCCGAGGCGCACGCCGCTGGCCACCATCGGCGGGTTCTGATCGAACGGAATCGCGTTCTTGTTGACGGTGATGCCTGCCTGCCCGAGCGCTGCTTCGGCCACCTTGCCGGTGTGCCCTTTCGAAAACACGTCGACGAGCACGATGTGGTTGTCGGTGCCGCCGCTGACGATGCGGAAGCCGGCGGACTGCAGCGACGCCGCGAGCCTCGCCGCGTTCTTGACGATCTGCCGCTGATACGCGGCGAACTCCGGCGTCATCGCTTCCTTGAAACAGACTGCCTTGGCCGCGATGATGTGCATCAACGGTCCGCCCTGCACACCGGGGAACACCGTGCGATCGAGGTCCTTCGCGTATTGCTCGCGGCAGAGCACCATTCCGCCGCGCGGGCCGCGCAAGGTTTTGTGCGTGGTGGTGGTGACGAAATCGGCGTGGGGCACAGGGCTCGGATGTGCGCCGCCGGCGACGAGCCCCGCGATGTGCGCCATGTCGACCATCAGCGGCGCGCTAACGCGCCTGGCCACCGCCGCCATGCGCGGGAAATCAAACACCCGCGGGTAGGCGCTGGCGCCGACGATGATCATTTTCGGTTTGTGCTGATCGGCCAGCTTCTCGAACTCGTCGTAATCGAGCCGCTCGTCGTCTTTGCGCACGCCGTACGGCACGATCGAGAACAGCTTGCCCGAGAAGTTCAGCGGATGTCCGTGTGTGAGATGCCCGCCGTGCGCGAGGTTCATGCCGAGCACGGTATCGCCGGGCTTGAGCAGCGTCAGGTAAACGCTCATGTTGGCTTGCGCACCGGAGTGCGGTTGCACGTTGACGTGCTCGGCCCCGAAGAGCGCCTTGGCCCGCGCGATGGCGAGTGATTCCGCGACGTCGACGAACTCGCAGCCGCCGTAATAGCGCTTGCCCGGATAGCCTTCCGCGTACTTGTTCGTCATCACCGAGCCGGCGGCTTCGAGCACGGCATTACTGACGAAGTTTTCCGACGCGATCAGCTCGAGGCCTTCAGCCTGTCGTTGGGTTTCATGCGCGATCGCCGCTGCGATTTCGGGATCCGCTTGCGCTAGGGAGCGTTGCATCAATGGCAGGGACATGCGGATCTTCAGTTTACCCTCGGAACCCACGAACCCACGAACCCACGAACCCCAGAACCTTTGGAACCTTGGAACCAACCCTTGGAACCTTTGGAACCTTTGGAACCGTTGGAACCTATGGAACCGTTCTTAATGTTCGATCGCGTGAATCTTGCTGACGCGGTTGGCGTGGCGCCCGCCTTCGAAAGGCGTTTGCAGGAAGGTCTTGATGATCTCGCGGGCGCGCGACTCCGGCAGCACGC
This sequence comes from Vicinamibacterales bacterium, assembly GCA_036380235.1. Lineage (GTDB taxonomy): Bacteria > Acidobacteriota > Vicinamibacteria > Vicinamibacterales > UBA2999 > 12-FULL-67-14b. The sequence goes on along the minus strand of DASVFC010000611.1, from coordinate 8 downwards.
GCGCCCCG
>DASVFC010000610.1:0-3451 GCA_036380235.1 Vicinamibacterales bacterium | reverse complement strand
CGCCGGCGCGGCGACACCATCTCTTTCGGCGAAGACATTTCGCAGTCGCAGCTGCTGATCGAGCAGCGGCAGCATCCGATCGGCAACTACACCGGGCCCGGCGGCATTGACGGTAACACCCGCATTTTCAGCTATCGCACGATGCGCGATTACCCGGTGATCGTCACCGTCGGTACGCTGGAGCACGACGCGGTGGCGGCGGTGAGGGCCCGCTCTGGCGCCTACCAAGGCGCCGCCATTCTGTTGACGATCCTGGTCATCGGCGGGTGCACGCTGGGCATTCTTCTGCTGGCGCGCAACGAACGCGCCAACCAGACGCTGCGTGAGCAGGCCTCGCTGCTCGATAAAGCGCAGGACGCCATTCTCGTCACCAACTTGCAGCGCCGGCTGACCTTCTGGAACAAGAGCGCGGAGCGCCTGTTTGGGTGGACGTCGCGCGAGGCCATCGGCCAGGTCGTCACCGATCTGTTCTATCCCGACGGCGACGGCCGCGACGTCACCAACGCCTTCGACGACGTGGTGCGCAACGGCGAGTGGACCGGCGAGCTGCAGCCGCACACCAAGGCCGGCCGCCGCGTGATCATCGAAAGCCGCTGGACGCTGGTTCGCGGCGCCGACGGTGAGCTGGGCAGCATCCTGTCGATTAATACCGACGTCACCGACCGGCGCCAGCTCGAACAGCAGTTCTATCGCGCCCAGCGGCTCGAATCGATCGGCACGCTCGCCGGCGGCATTGCGCACGATCTCAACAACGTGTTGTCGCCAATCATCCTCGGCATGGGCATCCTCAAGGAACGCCTCGCCGATGACGACAGCCGCGACATCATGGACACGATGACGACCAGCGCCAAGCGCGGCGCCGAAATGGTGTCGCAGGTATTGTCATTCGCGCGTGGCCAGGAGGGACGACGGCTCGAGATCAAGCCGGCGGACCTGATTGCCGACGTGGTCCGCATCGTGCGCGACACTTTCCCGAAAACGATCGAGATCGTGACCGCCGCCGAGCCGCATCTGCCGCTGATCATCGGCGACCCGACGCAGTTCCACCAGGTGCTGCTCAACTTGTGCGTCAACGCAAGAGATGCGATGCCTGGCGGCGGCCGGGTGACGCTGTCGGCCAAAGCGCGCGGCGGCTTCGTCGTTTTTGTTGTCGAAGATACCGGGCCCGGTATTCCGGCCAGCGTGATCGACAAGATCTTCGACCCGTTTTTCACCACGAAGGAAGCCGGCAAGGGCACCGGCCTTGGCCTGTCGACATCGCAAGCGATCGTTCGCAGCCATGGCGGTAAGATCGAAGCCTTCAGTGAGCCGCCGGACGGCGCGCGCTTCGAAATTCACCTGCCGGTGGCGCCGGTGACCGCGCAGCCGGCCAGCAGCGGCGAGCCGACGGCGACGCCGAAAGGCAACGGCGAAACGATTCTCGTTGTCGATGATGAGCCGTCAGTGCGGCTGGTGATGCGAACGGCGCTCGAGCGCTCCGGTTACCGGGTGTTGCCGGCAACGAACGGCAAGGAAGCGATCGAAGTCTTCAGGGCTGAGCCGCAGGGGTCCATTGCCGCGGTGATCATCGATATGATGATGCCGGTAATGGGCGGGCTGGCGGCGATGCAGGAGATGGTGAAGATTGATCCGGCGGTCCGTATCATCGCGGCCAGCGGCATTCCGGACAACGAAACCACTGCCAGGGCGGTCGGCACCCAGGTTAGGCAGTTTCTCGCGAAACCATTTAGTACTGAAAAATTATTGCGCGCGGTCGGCCGCGCATTGAGCACGTAGAGGTCGAAGGAGTTGAACGGGGCGGCACGCTGGGTCCCGCGCGCGGCAGCCGCGCGTGGGTGGCGTTGCCGCCCCCGTCCAGGATCATTTACACAGTGCGATGGCGACGGCCAATCGACAGACGGTAAATGAGCAGCACTGCAATCGCACCGAGTACGGCCATGATGAAGCCCGCGGGCTCACCATCCCCGTAGAGGCCGAGCGCGCGGCCGATGAAACCGCCAAGCAACGCGCCGACGATGCCGAGCACCATCGTCACGATGATGCCGCCTGGATCACGTCCAGGCATCAACAGCTTCGCGATTGCGCCGACGATCAAACCGAATACGATCCACCCCAAAATGCCCATCTCATAAGCCTCACTATGAGGGTGGTTAGCGCCCTCATACCCCCTGACACAGCAAGTGACGTGCCGGACTGCCGATCGTCAGCTGGGCCGGAAATGCGGCACCGGCCGCCTCACTCCGAGAGCGGGCTTTCTCTTTTTGCGCGCTCGCGTTCCTCTTCCGACAACGGCGCGCCCTTGACGACCTCATCGTAGGCGATGTTTTGCTCAGGCCGGTCGTTCACCTCAGGTGGGGGTTCGTTGCCACCTCGACTGCTCTCGCGCGTCACCGGGATAAGTTCGTCGTCGGCTTCCAGATCAGTTTCGATTCGTTCTCGTGTCATGACTTTGGTCCTCCAGGCAACCTGATGCAAGGGCGGGGCCCTCGAAACGGAATAAGGGTTGCAGCTGACCAGAGTGTTATGGCGCCTGAGTGGAACAGCTCCGGAACGTTAGGCGGCCCCGAGCGCCGCCACAATGATCGGCGCACCCGCGGTCGCGTGACACCGGATCGCCGCCTCAGAGTACGCCGGCGTCACATGCGCACCGCGGTCCTCGCCGCGGCGATGTCGTCGGCGCCAATCGCGCGGCCTGCGATTGCGTTGTTTCCAGGTGCGGCGATGCTGGAGCCGCAGGTGGACGTGGACACGGAATTCGTGTTCGTCAAGCCAAGCGAGGCTTACGAGGCCATCATTCAGGAAGCGGCCACCGAATATCAGCTCGACGCCAACTTGATCCGGGCAGTGATGCAAACGGAATCGGCGTTCCATCCTTATGCGGTGTCGCGGGCTGGCGCAGAAGGGCTGATGCAGCTGATGCCGGCGCTCGCAGATGAAATGGGTGTCAGCGATTCCTTCGATCCCCGCGAAAACATCATGGGTGGCGCGCGCTACCTGAAACGGCTGCTTGATTACCACAACGGTAACCTCGACCTCGCGCTCGCCAGCTATAACGCCGGCCCCGGTAACGTGGAACGTTATGGCGGGATTCCTCCTTTCCGCGAGACGCGGAAATACGTCAAGACGATCAAGGCGCTGTACGCGAAGAGTAAGAGACGGTCGGCGGACGCCGACTAGGGCCCAACCTTCAGTTCCAAGGGTTCCAGAGGTTTCAGCTGCGTTAGCATCTACGCCATGCGATTTCTGATGCTGGCGATGCTGACGTTGGTTGGGTCCAGTGTGTTTGCGCAGGACTGGGGCCAGTGGCGGGGACCGGCGCGTGACGGGATGATTCCCGCCGCGGTCGTGCCGAAGCAGTGGCCGGCCGGCGTGACGCGTGGATGGTCGGTGGAGATCGGCGAAGGCTATTCATCTCCGGTCGTCGCCGGAGGCCGAGCCTTCCTGCACAGCC
>DASVFC010000609.1:0-2184 GCA_036380235.1 Vicinamibacterales bacterium | reverse complement strand
CATCCGCCCGATCGCGCGTTTCCACAACCCAGGTGTTGTTCGTCGGCGCGGCGGCGGCGCCGCCGAGCACCATCAGGCGATACACCATCGACTGGTAATACGCCTCGTGAAAGATCCACGTCGCCTGCCACTGATCGAATTCGTTGCGCCGCGCGAAGCAGAGCGTGTAATAGCGAGACGTTGGGATGCCGGCCCAGTCGGAGAGATTCTGGAAGCGTCCTGCCAGCGCGCCATTCGCGCCATCTCGAAAAGGCAATTCCCAATCGACCACAACAAAGCGCGCCCGTTGCTCGCTAAGCAGTTGGAGAGCTGCGGCCTCGTCTGTTTCGGTATAGAACCTGGCCGCGATTGGCGCCGCGGCCTGCGTCGGATTGGCCACCGGCACGCGGCGCGCGGTCTGCACGATCCAATAGCCTTGATCCCACCAGTTCATGATGCTGAATGAGGCAAGCGGCTGGTCGCCGTCGTAGCGCGCGGCATAATAGTCCGGCGTTGGAAATGGTTCGGGAGTGTTCTGGCGCAGCCACTGCATGGCGTTGTACCAGTACTCGGGCATGCCGCCGGTTCGCGTGGTGGTGATGGCGGCGGGAACGATGTTCGGTGCCACGACCACCCCCGCAACAAGGATCACGGCGACTTCGCGTTGAAACGCGAACCCGCCGGCAGCAGCAGGCTTCGGGTTACCGAGGTGCGGCACGCGGCCCCAATCGAGAATCACGGTTGCCAGCCAGCCGCACACTACCGCGGTTGCGGGAACGAGGTAATAGCCGAACCGGTTTTGCCCAATCGTCGCGGCGTAGTTCGCGATCGTGAAACACACAATCAACAGATGATCGGCGCGGCGGGATCGCCATAACGTGAACGCCAGCGCGGCGACAGCCACGGCGCCGACGTAGAAGCCGCTGCGGAAGAAGATCCACGGTTGCCACCAGTCCCAGTTCCCGGAATACAGGAACAGCGGCCGGGCCTCGAGCACGGCCATGCGCGTGGCGTCGGGACGGAATCGATTGAGATCGATCGCGACCTGCTGCACCAGTGCGGGCGCTAACATCGCGGCCGCACCGGCGACGACGATCACGATCGCGGCGAGTGCGGCGATCATCACCAGCAATTGCCTGGCGACGAACATCAGCGCCACCGACACTGCCAGGAAGCCGCTCAGCGCGGCGATCTGCGTGTTGTAGCGATAGAGGCCGGGGTCCTGCAATACCAGCACGATCAGCAGCGCGGTCCCGGCGGTAATCGCCGCGCCGCGGGCGACGGATCTCGTTTGTTCCAGCGGGCAGATCAGCGCCGCCAAGACGATCCACGCCGTCAGGATCGCGACGAAGTACGCGCCGCTGGCCCAGGCGAGCAGATACAACCCGAGGAATAGCCCGGCAACGCGTGATCCCGCGACCAACGCCGCGAGCGTCGCAAACGACAACACCACTTCCAAGGCGTGGTGATCGACGAAGCCGACGAGCGTTCGATCGAGAAAATGACCTGGGAAGATCGCGGCCAACAAGCCGGCGATCATTCCGGCGCGGCGATCGAATGCGATTGTCGCCAGCGCCCACACCGCCACCACAGCGAGGACGCCCACCACGGCGGGGACGAAGGCGGCGACCTGTTCGATGTAGTGCGTGGACGCACCCCGCCCTTGCGTCATCACGACCGCAGTGGCTGTGATTGTGTCGAGCAGCGGCGCGATCGCGACGTATTGCCCATCGGGCGCGGCGTACGGGTCTACGGTGATGCGATGTGGAAAATTGCGGACCTGGTTCTCGACCAGTCGCACGTGATACCAGGCGTCGGTCTCGAGAAAATTGACCCGCGCCGAGCCGAGCACATCATCCCACGGCGCCCACACGCGTATTGCCGCCGCGATCAGGAGAATCGCAGCGAGCATGAACCCATCGCTTTTTCTCACTTGTACGCAGTTTACCGAGGTTGTCGTCAGACCCCGAAATTCACCCTGCCCTGAAAAGGCACGCCGTTTTAGGGCAGGGTGAATTTCGGGGTCGGACGACAACCTGGGCTAACATGCGCGGCTGAGGGAGGGACGCATGCCTCGAAAGATCTCGCGCCGGCAGTTCGTTCGCACCAGCACCGTTGCCGGAGTGGCGTTGAGTGCTGCCACCGAAGTGTTCGGCAACGCACCCGCAATCCAGACCAATGCCGCCAGGCCCGTGGTGGTGGCCT
>DASVFC010000608.1:0-6627 GCA_036380235.1 Vicinamibacterales bacterium | reverse complement strand
CGCAAGTCACTGCTGTCGGGACTGATCGCGCGGATATCGGCGGCGGCAGTCGCAGTTGCAAATCGAGAAAGCGGTGATTGACGGATCGGATCGTCACACCGATGGCGGCGCGCTCGTCGTCGCGCGTCAGCGACGCAAACCCGGTCATGCTCTTGATCATAGGGATTCTGCCGCTCGCACCTTGCGGCTGTCTTGCTTGCGTTCAGATTGCTCGCGCAGATCGTTCTTGGCCTCGAGCAACTGGAGCTGATGCAGCCGCGCATAGGTTCCGTTCGGCCGGTTGATCAGCTCGTCGTGCCTGCCCACCTCCACCACCCGGCCGCGCTCCAGCACGATGATCGCGTCGGCGCGACGCACCGTCGACAACCGGTGCGCGATGACGAACGACGTGCGGTTCATCAGCAGCGTCGCCAGCGCTTCCTGCACCAATCGCTCTGATTCGTTGTCGAGCGCCGACGTCGCCTCGTCGAGGATCAGCAGCGGTGAGTTCTTCAGCAAGGCGCGCGCGATCGCGAGCCGCTGGCGCTGCCCGCCAGACAGCCGCTGGCCGCGCTCGCCGATCGTCGTCTGATATCCCTCGGGCTGCGCGGCGATGAAGTCGTGGGCGTTCGCGGCCCGCGCCGCCGCCTCGATCTGCTCCATCGTCGCGCCCGGCGTGCCGTAGGCGATGTTGCCGGCAATAGTGTCGTCGAACAACACCGTTTCCTGGGTGACGATGCCGATCTGCGCGCGCAGCGATGCCAGCGTGACGTCGCGGATGTCGCGGCCGTCGATGGTGATGGCGCCGCCGGTGACGTCGTAGAACCGCGGCAGCAGGTTGACGAGCGTGGTCTTGCCGGCGCCGCTGCGGCCAACGATGGCGATCATCTGTCCGGCGCGCACCGTGAACGACACGCCGCGCAGCGTGCTGCGGCCGGGGTCCCCGCCGCGCGGACTTCGCGCGGTGGGGTGGTGTCCGTGGCCGTCCTCGTAGGCAAAGCTGACGTCGCGGAACTCGATTTGATCGGTGAACGGCGGCAGCGGCAGCGCCCCCGGCCGCTCCTGCACCTCGGTATGCGTGTCGAGCAACTCGAAAATGCGCTCCGACGCGGCCATCGCCTGCTGCAGGTTCGCATTGACGCGCGACAGCTTCTTGATCGGCCCGTACATCAACAACAACGCCGCCACGAACGAGGTGAATTCGCCCGGCGTCAGTCGTCCGACGGCAATCTCGCGGCTGCCGTACCACAACGCGCCGGCGATCGCGACGCCACCGAGGAATTCCATCAGCGGCGGCAACAGCGCCAGCACGCGCGTCACCTTGAGGTTGGTCCTGAACAGCGAATGCGAGGCGCGATCGAACTTGGCGGCCTCGCGCCGCTCGGCGCTGAAGGCCTTGACGATGCGATGGCCGGTGAAGGCTTCGGCGGCCACGTGCGACATGTGTTCGTTGGCTTCCTGGCTCCAGCGCGTGACGGTGCGGACCTTTCTGCCGAAGCGAACCAGCGGGTAGACGACGAGCGGCGCTGCGGTCATGCAGACCAGCGCCAGCTTGGCGTCGTAATAGAACAACAGCATCGCGCACCCGAGCAGCACCAGTGATTCGCGCGCGAGGTCGCCGATGGTTTCCGACACCGCGCGCTGGACGAGGCCAACATCGTTATTGAGCCGCGACAGTAATTGCCCGGTGCTGCGGCGCGCGAAGAAGGCCGCCGACTGATCGAGCATATGGCTGAACAACTGGTTGCGCACGACCATCACCACGCGATGGCCGAGGCCCTCCATCAGATAACTGGAGAAATAGGAGCCGAGACCTTTGAGCAGATAGATGACCAGGATCGACGCCGTCACCGTCGCCAACTCGCTGCGGTTGGTGAGGACGTCGTCGATGATCGGCTTGATGAGATATGCGAGGGCCGCGCTCGCCGCTCCGTAGACCACCATGGCCAGGGCCGCACCGGCGATGACGGCTCGATGCGGGGTCGCGTAACGGAGTAAGCGCAGGAATGCGTCCATCAGCTCGCGAGGCTTGGCGCCGGCGGCGCGACAAGAGGGCTTCGCCTGCGCCTCGCCCGGCCCGCTTCTCTGGGCCGCGCTCCGCGCGTCCGGCAGGCGGCCGGCACGGCGCGGGCAGGATGATCGTCAGCCCGCCGCTCGCGGCGGCGGCTGTGCAGGGCTGCTATATCCATCAGGATGACGCGAGTGCCACTGCCATGCGTGGCGGACGATAACCTCCAAATCAGTGTAATTCGGCCGCCAACCCAGCTCGTTCCTGGCTCGGTCGGCTGCTGCATAGAGTACCGCAGGATCTCCCGGACGTCGCGGGGCAGATTGCCACGCCACCGGGGAGCCCACCACCCGGCTAACGGTGTCGATTACCGACTTCACCGAGTGTGGGGTGCCGGTGCCGACGTTGAAGGCGCCCGAGGGGGCGCCGCGTTCGAGCGCCTCGAGGGCCCGGATGTGCGCATCGGCCAGATCGCAGACGTGGATGTAATCGCGCAGGCAGGTGCCGTCGGGCGTGGGGTAATCCTCGCCGAACACCTTCAGCGGCGTGCCGCCGGTGGCGGCGCGGATCGCCAGCGGGATCACGTGCACTTCATCGGCGTGATCTTCACCGATGCTGCCATCGGGATGCGCGCCGGCGGCGTTGAAATACCGCAGCGCCACCCACTTGATGCCGTAGGCGCGTTCGACGTGCGGCAACGCGCGCTCGATCGTCAGCTTGGTTTCGCCGTAGGAGTTAATCGGGTTCTTGTCGAGCGTCTCGTCGATTGGCACGCGTGAGGGTTCGCCGTAAACGGCGCAGGTCGACGAGAAGATGAAGCGCTTGACGCCGACCTCGCGCATGGCGTCGAGCACGCCGAGCGTGCCGGTGACGTTATTCTGGTAGTAGTCGAGCGGCTTTTGGACAGATTCGCCGACGGCCAGCCACGCGGCGAAATGCATCACGGCGTCGGCCTGGTGAGCCGACAGCAACTTCGCCACCGCCGCGCGATCGTGAATCCGGGCACGCACGATCGGCACACCCTCGGGCACCGCCGCTTCATGCCCCGCCGACATGTCGTCGAGCACCGCCACCGCATGCCCGGCATCTTTGAGGGCGCGGACGGCATGGCTGCCGATGTATCCCGCGCCGCCCGTTACAACCACTCGTGCCATCAGCGTCCGATCGAGAAATATTTGAAGCCCAGCGTATTCATCTGTTCGCGTTGATAGATGTTGCGGCCGTCGAAAATCGCCGGCGTTCGCATCAGCTTCTTCATGCGGGCAAAGTCCGGCTCGCGGAACTCCTGCCACTCGGTCACCACGACCAGTGCGTCCGCGCCCTTCAGCGCGTCGTAGTTCTTCTTGGTGTAGGTAATCTTGTTGCCGAAGATGCCCTTGGCCACCTTCATCGCCTCTGGGTCGTAAGCCTGCACCTTCGCCCCCTTGGCAAGCAGGGCTTCGATAATCGGAACGGCCGGGGCTTCGCGCATATCGTCGGTCTTCGGCTTGAACGCCAGCCCCCACACTGCAACGGTCCTGCCTTTCAGGGAATTCCCGAAGTGCGCTTCCATCTTCTTCACGATTACGCGTTTTTGGAACTCGTTGACGGCATCCACCGCCTTGAGAATCTTGAAGTCGTACTTCTTGTCGGACGAAAACTTGGTCAGCGCCTTGACATCCTTGGGAAAGCAGCTGCCACCGTAGCCAACGCCCGGGAACAGGAACGACGAGCCGATGCGGCGGTCGGAACCGACCGCCTTGCGGACGTGGTCGACGTCGGCGCCGAACAAGTCGCAGATGTTGGCGATCTCGTTCATGAACGAAATCTTGGTGGCGAGAATGGCGTTCGCCGCGTATTTGGCCAGCTCGGCACTCGCGCAATCCATCACCATGATTGGCGCGCCGGTGCGGGTGAACGGCTGGTGCAGCTTGACCATGATCTCGGCCGCCCGCGGATCCTCGGCGCCGATTACCACGCGGTCGGGCTTCATGAAGTCATCGACGGCGGCGCCCTGCTTGAGGAACTCGGGATTGCTGACGACGCTGAACGGGTGCGTGGTCTCGCGGCGGATCACCTCGCGAACCTTTTCCGCGGTGCCGACCGGGACCGTGCTCTTGTCGACGATCACCTTGTAGCCGTTCATGGCCCTGGCGATGTCGCGCGCCACATTCATCACGTGTCGCAAGTCGGCGGAGCCGTCCTCGCCTTGCGGCGTGCCGACGGCAATGAAGATCACCTCGGCAGCGCGCACGCCCTTGGCGAGATCGGTCGTGAACACGAGGCGTCCTTCGCTCTTGTTGCGGCGCACCAGCTCTTCGAGACCGGGTTCGTAGATCGGAATCTTGCCGCGGCGCAGCATCTGCACCTTGGCCGCGTCCTTGTCCACGCAGATGACGTCGTTGCCGGATTCGGCAAACCCTGCCCCTGCTACCAGACCGACATACCCCGTTCCTACGACCGCGATCTTCATTTACCCTCCAAAAGATCCAAGGCTAGCATGGTACCCTTCTCGGCCGTGCGGCTCCTGATCGACTACCGTCCGGCTCTACGTGAACGGACCGGTGTTGGCGAGTTCGTGCACGAGCTTGCAAAAGCGTTAAGTGCCCGAACTGGAAATGGCGACCCCAAGATCACGCTGTTCACCAGCTCATGGAAAGATCGGCCGGACGCGACGCTCGCCTCGGAGATGCGGGCCGCGACGATCGTCGACGTCAAGTTGCCCGTCAGTGGACTGGTCTGGGCATGGAACCGCCTCGAATGGCCGCCCGTGGAATGGCTTGCCGGCCCGCACGACGTGGTGCACAGCCAGAGTCCGCTCCTCATCCCGTCCACCGCCGCGGCGCAAGTCGTGACCGTTCACGATCTCGATTTCCTACGGCATCCCGAGCAGATGACCGCCGAAATTCGGCGCGACTATCCAGCGCTGGCGCGCTCGCACGCGGCTCGCGCCGACGCGGTGATGGTGTCGTCGCACTACGCGGCGGGAGAGGTCACGCGCGAGTTGCAGATCACCTCGTCACGCATTCACGTCTGCCCGCCTGGGCAGCCGCATTGGGCCGATGACGTGGCCCGCCGCCGCCAGACGGCGGCGCATTTGCGGCAGTCGCAGCTCAAGCACATTCTGTTCATGGGCACCTTGAGCCTCAGAAAGAACGTGGGCACCTTGCTGGAGGCTTACGCGCGCCTGCGAGCCGATATTCCTGCCGCACCGCCGCTCGTGCTGGCCGGCCACCGCACCCCGGTGTCGGCGCGTTGGGAACAACGCTGCGAGGAGCCGTCGCTCAAAGGCCACGTCCGCATCACCGGCTACGTCGATGCACAGCAGAAGATCGATCTTTATGCGCAGGCGCACATGCTGGTCCTGCCATCGTACGAAGAAGGTTTTGGACTGCCAGTGCTGGAAGCCATGGCCTGCGGCGTGCCGGTGATCGTCTCCTCGCGCGGCTCCTTGCCTGAAGTCGCCGGCGACGCGGCGGCGCCGATCGATCCTGATGACGTAGCCGGATTCACGGCCGCGATGCGCAAGATGCTGGATGAGGACGCCGCCGCGGCAGCCGCCCAACGCGGCCGCTCGCAAGCCGCTCGCTACAGCTGGGACGCCTGTGCCGCTGCGGCCATGCGCGCGTATGCGGCGGCGATGGAGGTCCATGCACATCGCCGTTGACGTGCGCGAGTTGTGCGGCCGTCCAACCGGCGTCGGCCGCTACCTCACCGGCCTCCTCGAAGCCTGGGCCGAAAATCACAAGGCGCTGCGCCATCAATGGACGTTGTACTCGCATGCACCAGCAACGCTGCCCGGCCGATGGGCGCCACACCTGCGGGTGATCGACGGCGGCGGCGGCAGCGCCTGGGAACAGCTCACGTTGCCCCGCGCGATCAACGCGCAACGGCCTGACGTGTTCTTCGCGCCGGGGTACACTGCTCCTCTCAGCGTGGCCACTCCCCTGGTGCTCACCATTCACGACGTCTCGTTCTTCGCCCACCGCGAATGGTTTGCGTTTCGCGAGGGCCTGCGGCGCCGCACGCTGACGGCATGGTCGGCACGCCGCGCCCGCACGGTGATCACCGATTCGCAGTTCTCGAAGATCGAAATTGGCAAGTACGTGGGCATCGATGCGGCACGCGTGAAAGTGATCCCGCTCGGTATCGATCGCCCTGCGGCGACCGGTCGCTACGGGCAGGCCGGCGACCCCCGGGAACCGGTGGTGTTGTATGCCGGCTCGATCTTCGCCCGTCGCCGCGTCGATCGCTTGATCGAGGCTTTCGATGTTGTCGCCGGTCGCGTGCCGGCAGCAACGCTAGAAATCGTCGGCGAGAACCGGACGAGCAATCCGCGCCTCGATCTCGCAGCGCTGGCGCAGCGAGGCCGCCACCGCGACCGCATCCACATTCGATCGTACGTAGACGATGAGACGCTGGCGGGGTTGTACGGGCGCGCCTCGGTGTTCGCGTTCCTGTCGGAGTACGAGGGGTTTGGCTTCACGCCGCTCGAAGCACTTGCGGCCGGTGTGGCGCCCGTGGTGCTCGACACGCCGATTGCTCGCGAGACCTGCGGGCCCGCAGCCCGATACGTCTCGCCATCAGCGACCGCAGCCGACGTTGCCGACGCGATTACCGGGCTGCTCACCAACGCCGCGGAACGCCGCGAGTTGCTGCAG
>DASVFC010000607.1:0-2664 GCA_036380235.1 Vicinamibacterales bacterium | reverse complement strand
TTCAGCAGCACCATCTGCCCGTTGCCATAGCGACCCCCTTTCCACGCCCGCTGCCCGGTTTCCAGATTGATTGCGGCCAGGATGTTGTTGTCGAAGCCGTAAGCGTGGCCCTTGTGCACGACGAAGTCGTTGAAGTTCGGCTTCAACCCGTTCGAGGTCCAGCGCTCTTCGAGGTTCCAGCCACCAGCGCCTTTCGTGACATGTAGCCGCCGCGTGGCCACGCCGCCGGTCGCGGTGACGTTGTTGACGAGGATGTCGCCATCGTCGGTGATTGCCGGCTGCACCATCGGGCCCGGTTCCCACTTGTGTTCCCACAGCACCTTGCCGTCGGCGGGATCGACGCTTATGGCGCCGGGTCCACCCAGCAGCACCACTTGATCGACGCCGTCGAGCGTGACGCGATGTGGTGAACTGTAGCTGCCGCCGTACGACGGCCCCTTCCACTTCATTTTTCCCGTCACGATGTCGAATGCTGCCAGCGTTCCAGATGCGGCCACGATCACCACGTCGTCAACGACCAACGGTGAACTGGCGAAACCCCAGAACGGAACGGCGCGCTGTGTTTCCCTGGCAACATCAATGCTCCAGGCAGGTTTGCCGGTGGAAGCATCGAGTACCTTGAGCAGGCCGGTCGCGCCAAACGCGTAGACGCGATTGCCATGGATCGTTGGCGTGCCACGCGGACCCGCGCCGCCGTTCGATTCATAGAAGCGGACCGGATCGCCGTAGCGCCACACCGGTTGACCCGTGGAGACCCGATAACACGTGACCATTTCCTGATCGCCACGCTGCTCCTGCGTGTAAAGCAGATCGCCCCGGACCGCGAACGACGACCAGGCAGGACCAACCGGCCGGCGCCACATTTCCACCGGAGGCGACGCCGCCCACTCGGTGTTGATGCGCACGTTGTGAATCACACCGTCGCGCATCGGTCCGCGGAAGCCCGGCCACTCGGCGAGCGCGGGTGCAACGGGTGCAGCGGGTGCGACGGGTGCAGCGGGTGCAGCGGGTGCAGCGGGTGCGACGGGCGCAGCGAGTGCGACGGGTGCGACGGGTGCCGAGGCGTCGGGAGAAGGTGAAACGGGTGATGAGGCTGACGCATTCCCAACCGGCGCGGTGGCTGGGGTTGGGGGCAGCGGCGCGACAGGTTCTTCCCCGCGTGCCAGCAACAATTCTTCCGGCGTCGGCGTCCAGCGCAGGTGATATTCAGCGCCGGTGGTGGTCGTGCTGGTGATGCCGGCGGTGCGGAGAATCAATAGCGGCGACGCCGCCACCAGCATTACCGCGACGAGCGCGATGCGGCGCGCGGGGTCGCCGAGATTGCGTGTAAGCGCGGCCCATATCGGTAGAGCGAACAACAACGCTAACGCGCCGAGAACGTAGACGAGGAAGCCCTGGCCCGCGCCGGCGATCGAAACATGTGACAGCGGTTTCACAACAACCAGCGTCGCGACGATCAGCATCAAGGCGCCGATGCGCTCGAGCCATGCGGCGCGGCTGAAGAACAGCCACCACACTACGACGCTTAACGCGGCGACCGCCGCCACGATCAACCCGTACGGCAACTCTGCATCTGGGAGCAGCGCCGGCAATACGAAGAAACCAGCCGCCATCGTGATCGCAAGCGCGATGCCGGGCCAAAGACGCATGGGCTGTCGTGTCGTAGTCATAATGGTCATTCCGAACGAAGCGCGTTCAAGACGTCGACGCGCGCCGCGCGCGCCGCAGGCATCAGCGCCGCGCCAACGGCAGCGGCGGCGAGGACAATCGCGGCGCCGGCGAGCGGCACCAGGCCCGGCATGGGCATCTGGCCGACATACGACGCGGCCATCCACCGCAACAGGTAGCCTCCGATAACGCCGGCAATGATGCCGATGGCGACCATACGCAAACCTTCGCTCAGCACGCGCAGCAGCAGGCTTCTCGGCGTTGATCCGATCGCGAGGCGCACGCCGAACTCACGGGTGCGGGCGCTGACCGAGAACGCCAGCACACCGGCAATGCCCACTACAGCGATCAACAGCGCCACCCCGCCGAAGCCGGACAACACAAACGCATTGAGCCGCTCGGGTGCGAGCACTTGTGCGCGGACATCGGCAAGCGTCGCGGCGCGCTCGACTGGTTGATCGGCGGCGACGTCGCGGATGATGCGCGTGATCGGCTGGATCAGCGAGTGCGGATCGCCGGCCGTCTGCACGAACATCCGGGTCGCAAACGGCATCTGGCCGAACGGCATGTAGATCGTTGGCGCAGGCCCGGGCAAAACGCGCTCGTCGTCGGCATCCGCCGCAACGCCGACAATGCGACGCAGCACCTTGCCGCCGAAAATCTGATCGGTCCACCATATGCGATGGTTCAGCGCGTCGCCTCCGGGGAACAAACGCTGCGCGACGCTGTGACTGACGATGACAACGTTTTCGGCGCCGATGCGATCGTCGGCGTTGAAGTCGCGCCCTGCGAGCAGTGGCACGCCAAGCGTGTCGAAATAGCCGGGCGAAACAATCCGGAAACGCGCCCGCGGGCTCTCTTCGCCATCGTCCGGCGTGTAACCCTCGATTGAAAATGGCGACGCGGGGCCGAAGCGCCCGGCGTCGCGCCACGGCACCATGTTGCCCACAGCCACCCGCTGCACGCCGGGCAGTGCGGCGGTGCGATCCATGATCT
>DASVFC010000606.1:0-8427 GCA_036380235.1 Vicinamibacterales bacterium | reverse complement strand
GACTAACGCCGTGGCAGCCGGCTTTCCCGACGGCGGCAATTGCCGGCTTGCGCGACGTCGCGACGTTCCGCGACGCCGGACAACAGCCCACGGAGGCACCCATGGTCCGCATCTTCGCTACCGAGCGCACCCGATAACACGAATGACACGAAGGACACGAAGGCCACGAAGGCCACGAAGGGCGCGAAGAATACTTTTCTAAAGCAAACGTGGGGCTTAGCCACACTGGCGTTGAGGACGAGCGCAGTTGCGGCGTTGCAGCATTGGCGCACCGAACGAAAGCACCTACCGTTTACAGCGCTGGCCTAATTAGCACCACTGCCAGTTAGCAGCACCGACCTTTTGAGAATATTCCTTCGTGTCCTTCGTGTCCTTCGTGTCCTTCGTGTCCTTCGTGTCCTTCGTGTTATTCGGCTCGGAGGGCCGTCGCGGGATCGGTCGTCGCGGCACGTCGTGCCGGCGCCCAGGCCGCGATCGCGAGCACAACGGCGAACAGGATCGCGGTGCCGCCGAAAGAGATCGGATCGATCGCCGGCACGCCTACGAGCAGGCTTTGCGCGAAGGTCCCGATCGCGCCGGCCAGCGCGAGACCAACGGCGCCGCCAACACCGGCCAGCATACCGGCCTGCTTCAGCACCATCGAACGGACCGCAGTAGTGGACGCGCCCAGCGCCATCCGGATGGCAATCTCACGCGTGCGCTGCGATACCAGGAACGCCATCAATCCGTAGAGCCCAAGCGCGGCGAGGAAGACACCAACCGTGCCGACGCTGCCGGCGGTCCACGCCGCCAACTTCTGCGGAAGCAGGCCAATCGCTGCCGCCTCCTCGAATGATTGCAGCATCAGCACCGGCACGTTCGGGTCCACGTGCGCGATTGCCGCGCGCACGTCTTGCGCGATCTGCCGGCCGGCTGCGTGACGGATGTAGAACTCCAGGTGACTCGACGGTTGTTGCGCCATCGGCACGAAAATGAACGGCGCCGGCGCGCTGCTGATGTAGCGGTTCTTCGCGTCGCGGACGACGCCGACCACCTGCACAGCGCGCTCCTCGTTCTCCCCCTGCTGCTGCAAGAAGGTGCGACCGACCGCTGACTGCCCGGCCCAGGCCTGGCGCGCGAAGGTCTCGTTGACGATCGCGACCAGCGGCGTGCCGTCTCGATCGGAATCGAGGAATGCGCGCCCATCGACAATCCGCATCTTGAGCGTGCCGAAGTATCCGGGCGACACGATGTCCCAATCGGCGTCGAAGCCGCCGTCGCGGCCAGGACCGTCAACACCGGGCACGCGCACGCCACCGAGCCCGAACCCGCTGCCCTGCAGCGGAATCATGCGCGCGTGTGCGACCGCTTCCACACCGCTAATTGCCTGCAGCCGCTCCGTGATCCGGCCGGCGATGGCCACCGCCTCCTGGCCGCGGTAACCCGACAACGATACGTCGATGCTGGCGATTTGGATGTTCGCAGTTTCAAACCCCGGATCCGTTTGCGCCGCGTTATTCAGCGAGCGCAGGAACAGGAACGCAGTGACGACGAGCATCAGCGATAACGCGACTTGTGCCGTGACGAGGAGATTGCGCAGTCGCAGACGCCGGCGATCGGTGGTGGAGTTGGCGCCGTGCAGCATCGGCGCCAGGTCGGCGCTCAACGCATGACGCGCCGGCGCCACGCCGAAGATCACGCCAGTGAGAAGAGCGAGACCGAAGCCGAACGCCAGCACTCGAACGTTGACGCCGAATTCCAGGTTCAATGCAAACGGCAAAGCGGGCAGCGAGCGTTCGAACAACGACACCAACAACAGCGTCACGGGAACGGAGACCAGCGCCGCCGCGCCGAACAGCATCAGAGTCTCCGTCAGGAGCTGGCGGATCAACCGCGAGCGGCCGGCGCCGACGGCCAGCCGCGTTGCCATCTCGCGTCGTCGCGTTGCGGCCCGGGCCAGCAACATGCCGGCGACGTTGCTGCACGCGATCGCCATCAAGCCGCCGGTCAACGCAAACAGGAACCCGATGAATGCGATGAACGGCGTTCGCACCGGACCAGGAATGCGACCCATGTGGTCGACCGCAACGGTGTGCCGCTGATTCGCCTCCGGCTGCGACGCTTTGTAAGCGGCCATCAGCGTGTTTAACTCCGCGTGCACCTGCGGCAGCGTGGCGCCCGGTGTCATGCGACCGATCGCGATATGCCACACCGATTGCGGTGAGGTCAGCAGGTTTGCGTCGGCGCGGCCGCGCGCCACCGCGACCATGGCCATAGGCACCCACACGTCGGTGCCCACCATCGACGAACCCTGGAACCCAGGTTCGGCGACACCTACCACCGCGAAGTCCCGGTTATTCAATCGAATCGGCGTGTCGAGAATCCGCGGGTCGGCGTTGAAACGCGCGAGCCATAACGCATGGCTCAACACCACCACCGGTCGCTCGCCGGGGACGGCATCTTCGTCGGCACGGAAGAACCTGCCGAGCGCGGGCCGCGTACCCAGGACGTCGAAGTAATTGGCAGACACAAGCGTACCGATCACCCGCTCGCTGCTGCCGTCCTTTCCCAGGCTCATCGGACCGCCAACGAAATCAACCGCAGCAATTTCGACGCTGCGGCTGTGCTCTCGCAGGTATCGGTACGCAGGGTGCGACATGTTGTCGAAGCCGCTGCCCTGATTGGCGCGGCCGATATCAACCACCTGCGAGGCGTCCCTCACGCCCGCCGCCGGCTCGAACCACAAGGCGTCGGCGAGGCTGAAGATCGCCGCCGCCGCCCCGATGCCGAGTGCCAGCGAAAGAATCGAGGTCACCGCAAAAACCGGGGATTTCGTAAGGAGCCGCGCCGAATGCCGAAGGTCAGCTGTAAAGGACATGGGTCACTAGACTGGTCCGCTAGCGAATTTGTTTCAGCGGCGGCAAAGACGGCCACTTTCTTCAAACAATGGCAGGAATCTAGCAATTGAACGCGTCGAGGATGCTGCGGGTGTTGGCTCAACCATTTCGCGATCGCGGTTGGATCGGCAACCTGTTTGCGGCCCGGCTGGATGTAGCGACTGGCGTGGTTTTGATGCGCACGGCGATGCAGTGCGCAGCGTGCGAGGCAGGAACGAATCGTGAGCTGGCTTTCAAGTAATTTGTATCGCCATCTGGTGTCTGCCGCGCGCGCCTCGGCGATGGAGGTCCACGGCGCCAATCGCGAGGTGGCCGGGCGCATCATCGAGCGGCTGCCCGCGAAGTATTACCTCCTCGGCGAGGCGTCTCACGGCACGCAGGACTTCTATCACTTCCGCTCCTGCCTGACGAAGCACCTGATTGAGCGGCATGGCCTCACAGCCGTCGCGGTGGAAGCCGACTGGCCGGATGCCTATCGCGTCAATCGCTTTGTGCGGGGAGAGGGATCCGACCCGGACGCCAACGCAGCCCTGAGCGGGTTCGCGCGTTTTCCCTCGTGGATGTGGCGCAACACCGAAGTCCTCTCGTTCGTGCGCTGGCTGCGCGACTGGAACGATCGCCATCCCGATCGCAAGGTGGGCTTCTACGGGCTCGATCTCTACAGCCTGAACACCTCGGCGCAGGCAGTGGTCGCTTATCTCGAGAAGATCGATCCGGAAGCCGCCTCGCGGGCGCGGGCCCGATACGCATGCTTCGATCATTTCGCCGGCGACACGCACGCCTACGGCTACGCGGTATCGGCCGGCATTGTCGAATCGTGCGAGGACGCGGTGGTGTCGCAACTGTCGGAGCTGCGCAAGCAGGCCGCGGCCTACGCCGCGCGCGACGGTCACGTCGCCGAAGAGGAATTTTTTTTCGCCGAGCGGAACGCGGAGCTTGCGCAGAATGCGGAGGAGTATTATCGCGCGATGTTCCGCGGCCGCCACTCGTCCTGGAACATCCGCGATACGCACATGGCCGATACGTTCGATGCGTTGGTCGCCTTCCTCGGCCGCCGCGGTGCCGAGCAGAAGATCGCCGTATGGGCTCACAACTCGCATCTCGGTGATGCGGCCGCGACTGAGATGGGCGAGCGCGGTGAGGTCAACCTCGGTCAACTGTTGCGCCAACGTTACGGCCGCGACGTGGTGTCGATCGGCTTCACGACATACGACGGCACGGTCACCGCTGCTTCGGACTGGGATGCCGACGCGGAGCGCAAGGCGGTGCGTCCGGCGCTCGACGGCTCCGTGGAGTTCGTGCTGCACGCCGTCGGCCTGCCGCAATTCGTCCTGTTCATGCAGGATCAGCAACTGGGAGGGTTCGTGACGCCATTGCTCGAGCGCGCAATTGGTGTAATCTATCGACCGCAGACCGAGCGGCAAAGTCATTACTTCAACGCGCGCGTATCGGAACAGTTCGACGCGTTGATTCATATCGACCGAACCACGGCTCTTGTCCCCCTCGAGCCGTCGCCGCACTGGTACCGCGAGGAGGTGCCAGAGACATATCCCTCCGGTCTCTGACAATTGTTGATATGGCGATCGCGCGTCCGCTTTCGCAAGCGCTTACGTTACGTGTCCCGGTCGACGGGAAAATATTGAATGCCGACCTGGCGATTCCCGTGGAAGCGCACGGCATCGTGTTGTTCGCGCACGGCAGCGGCAGCAGCCGCCATAGCCCGCGCAACCAGTTCGTCGCCCGAGTACTGCAGCAATCTGATTTCGGCACGCTGCTGATGGACCTGCTCACCGAAACCGAAGAGGCCATCGACAATCGAACGAGGGAAAAGCGCTTCGACATCACGCTGCTCGCTCGCCGCCTCACGGCGACGATCGACTGGCTGTCGACGCAGCCATCCTACAAACACCTGCCTGTCGGTGTGTTCGGTGCGAGCACCGGGTCCGCCGCCGCATTGGTCAGCGCAACGCAGCGGCCGGACCTGATCAAGAGCGTGGTGTCACGAGGCGGACGGCCGGATCTGGCCGGCGACGCGTTGCCGCAAGTCAAGGCGCCGACGTTGATGATCGTCGGTGGGTGGGACGATGCGGTGCTGGCGCTGAACGAGCAGGCGAAAGCGCGCATGAAAGGCGAAGTTGATCTGAAGGTGGTGCCGCGCGCAACGCACCAGTTCGAAGAACCCGGCGCGCTCGCGCAGGTGGCCGACCTCGCGGCCGCGTGGTTCTGGAACACGTTGAAGAAGTAGTCAGGGATCAGGGATCAGGGATCAGGAAGTGCTTAGGAACCGGATCCCGGTTCCCGGCTCCCGGCTCCCGGATCCGGGATAATCGAGGTGTGCGTCTCACCTCGTTCCAGAGACTCGCTCTCTGGACCACAGCCGCCACCTATTTCCTGATCCTGGTGGGTGGCCTCGTGCGTGCGTCGGGTGCCGGTCTGGGTTGCCCCGATTGGCCGCGTTGCTTCGGGTCGTGGGTCCCGCCCGCGTCGGCGGCCGAGTTGCCGCCGCAGTTCGACATTTCGCAATTCAATCCCACGCTGATGTGGACGGAGTACTTGAACCGTCTGCTCGGCGTGATCGTCGGGCTCCTCATTCTTGCGACGACGGTCCTGGCGTGGCGGCACCATCGCCGCCAACCGCGCATCGTGTGGACGACGACCGCCGCGTTGCTGCTGACGGGTTTCCAGGGATGGCTCGGTGGCCGCGTCGTTGCCCACGAACTGGCGGCGTGGATCGTCACGGTGCACATGATCGTCGCGCTGGTCATCGTACAAATGTTGCTCTACGTCACTGTTACTGCTTCCCAAGGTTCCAAAGGTTCCAAAGGTTCCACGGGTTCCAGAGGTTCAACGGGGTTCTTGGGTTCCACGCGAGTTGGCATCATGGTGTTGGTCGCGGTTACGCTGCTCCAGATTGCGCTTGGGACACAGGTTCGTGGCGCGATTGATGGGGCGATTGATGCCGGCGTTGCGCGCGATCTCGCGTTGGGGACTGTGGGACGGATGGACTACCTGCACCGCGACCTCGCGTTCGTCGTGCTGCTGGGTGCAGCGGGGCTGTGCGTCTGGCTGATGTCGCAACGTGCAGCGCCTGCCGTGGTGCGATGGTCGTTCGTGGTCCTGTTCCTGGCAATTCTCCAGGTCGCCCTGGGGGCGGTGATGGCGTATGGCTCTCTGTTACCCGCGGCACAGGTCGGGCATCTAACGGTCGCGAGCCTCTTATTGGGAGCCCAGACCGTAGTCCTGTTAAGATTCGCCGATTGAGGGGAACAATGAAACGACTCAGCTTGCTGCTGCTGACCTTGGTCGCCACCGCGGCGGCGGCGCAGAACGGTTACGACGAAGCGGCGCTCAAGGCGTTCCGTGCGGAGCGCGAAAAGACCCTGCTGGCCGATAACGGCTGGTTCACCGTCGCCGGACTGCACTTCCTCAACCCGGGCGAGAACAAGTTCGGCTCCGACCCGCTCAACGACATTGTCCTGGAATTCCCGGATGTGCCAAAGCAGGCGGGCACAATCACCATGGACGGCAAGAACGTCACCATCAAGGCGGCCGACGGCACCACGCTGACGTACAACGGCCAGCCGGTGAAGGACGGTCCGCTGCGGCTTGCGGAAAACAAGCGGCCGGCGGATTTGATCACCTTCAAGTCCACCTCCTTCTTCCTGCATTTCAGCGGCCCGCGGCTCGCCATTCGCGTGCGCGATCAGAATGCGCCGCTGCGCAAGAACTTCTCGGGCCTGAAGTGGTATCCGGCAAACCCGGCGATGAAAGTCACCGGGCAGTTCACGCCGCTCGACAAGCCCAGGGTGATTCAAGCGCCCACCATCCTCGGCGACCTCGAACCGTTCACCGTTCCCGGCACCGTGGCGGTCACCATCAACGGCAAGACCGCGAACATGGAGGCCTGGCAGTCGGGCCAGCGGCTGTGGTTCGTGTTCCGGGATCTCACCAGCGCCGACGCGACGTATCCATCGGCACGTTTCCTCTACACCGACGCGCCGGGCCCCGACGGCAAGGTGACGCTCGACTTCAATCGCGCCCAGAATCCGCCGTGCGCGTACAACCCGTGGACCACGTGCCCGCTGCCGCCGTCGGCGAACCGCCTGCAGGTGCGTATCGAAGCGGGTGAAAAGCGGTATCACGCTGAAGCGACGTCGAACGCGGCCGTCTTGAGGAAGTGAGCGCAACGGCGATCGATTCGAGTTATCTCGCATTTATTTCGTTCAGCTTCGTCCTCGCCGTCACGCCTGGTGCGACGACCGCGGTAGTGCTTCGCAACACCCTCGAAGGCGGCCGTCGCGCCGGCTATCTCACCGCACTCGGTGCTGCGGCCGGCAGCATCACCATCGCCATCAGTTGCGGTCTTGGTCTCTCGATTCTGATCGCAGTGTGGCCGTCAGCCCTCGAGGTCATTCGCGTTGGCGGCGCGTTGTTCCTGCTCACGCTTGGATCGATGAGCCTGTATCGCGCCTGGTCGAAACCCGACGGCGGCATCCGCCTCGCCACTGAGGGCGCGCCTGCGGCTCGCCGCTCGCACGCGGCAGCGTATTTTGGCGACGGGTTGACGATTCACCTGCTGAGCCCGGTGCTGATCAGCTATTACCTGTCGGTGGTGCCGTCATTCGTGCCGCCGCACGCCTCGCGCTTCTATTACTCTGGTCTCGCCGCGACGCACGTCGGCGTGGCGATGTTCTGTCACAGCATGTGGGCGACGGCGTTGGATGCCATGCGGCGCTGGTTCGTGCAGCCCTGGCGCCGGCGGTTGCTGCAGGCCGCCAGCGGCCTGGCACTGATCGCGCTGGCCATCAACACGTTCTAGTCGGTCCGCAACACCGCAATCGGATCAACATTGGCGGCGCGCCTCGCGGGGATGATGCTCGCCAGGCTGGCGAGCGCGATCAGGAGGAGCGCCGTGCCCGCAATTAATGCTTCATTGCCGCCGGAGACGCCGAACAACAGCGACGCGAACGCTCTCGATAGCAGCGACGCGCCGACGCCGCCGATGGCGACCGCGATCGAGGCGATCATCAACCCCTCCTTCAGCACCTGCGACAACAGACGACGACGGTTTGCACCGAGCGCCGCCCTGATGCCGATGTCGCGCGATCGACCGGCCACTGCCGCGGACAGCACGCCGTAGACGCCGACAGCGGCTAGCAGCACCGCCACGCCGCCATACAAGTTGATCAACAGCGCCGCGAATGCGACCGGTGATTCTTCGCCGCGCATCCGGTTCTCGAGAGACTCGATGTCATAGGCAGGGAGCGTCGGGTCGATCGCGGCCACCGCGGCTCGAACGGCGGTGACGTGATGATCCGGATCCCCTGCAGTTCGCACACCGAATACGATCAATCCGTTGGGACGCTGCGCGTAAGGGAAGTAAATATCGAGCTGCGGTTCGTACGCGGCCGCGCCTAAGCTGAAGCGGAAACGGCCGCGATGTCTCGCGTCCGCCGCGACGCCGATCACCGTGATCGGCGGCGAGGTGGCAGCGCCGGCCCGCAGTTGCTTGCCGACAGCGTTTTCTCCGGGCCACAATCGCGCCGCCGCC
>DASVFC010000605.1:0-2290 GCA_036380235.1 Vicinamibacterales bacterium | reverse complement strand
GCGAGATAGTCCGTCACCGCCGGCGCATTCGGCTTTCGCGATCGCATCGCGGCAAGCGCCGCGGCCCGGCTGAGAAAGTTTGATCGCAGGCCGCGCCGGCGCAGGATGTCGGCGCGCTGCGTGCTGGCCTCGACCGCCTGTTCGACCGACGCAGACATGCCGGTGCGCAGCACTTCAAGAATCACGCGCGTCGATGCGGGGCCGACTTGCGGGATCTTCTCGAGCGTGCCGTCCTCTTTGAGGAGTGTGTCGATCGGCACGTCGAGGTGCATGACTGCCGAAGCGGCGCGCTTGTAGCCCCAGCCGCTCTGTGGAGATTTCTGGACGAACGCCAGGTCGCGGAGCCAGCCCGCGACCACGGAGTTGATGTCGGTCACACGTGGGCGGCCGGCGGGATGTCGTCCGCCTGGGCGCCGCCGCTCGGCCCTGAGAACGACGGCGGGTCGCTCGCGGGGAACGAGTCTGCAGAGGCTTCGTCCACGCGGCTGTCGTCCGCGGCGTCGTGCTGCAAGTCACGACGACCGCGCGCGCCCGGCAGATACATCGCGGCGAGGCCGGCGCCGGCGGCCACTGCCATTACTGCCCACATTGTCCGTGACGATACCTTCATGAGACCCGTCCCCCCGGCCTACGCCGCGCGAACCAGGAGTGGCTACGGCGCGGCAGGCCATGTCGCGCGGATTCCTCCGCGCTCGGACATTTCGCCTGCAGGTCCTGTGCCTGCTTGAGGTGGTTGCGCAATCCGGGCAACTGCTTCTGTGATGCCTTCAGACCAGCGTCGCCGCCGCCGTTCGCCTGTCTTTCGAACAATGCTGATGGGGTTCGATTTGCGCTTCCATGGTTGTGCCGGCTTCTGGCCGGCCGGGTCCTGCGGCCGCGGCGTTTGGGCGGACGCGGCGCTCACGCCGGTGACGGCTACCGCCAAAGCGGCGGCTTACGGTTCAATCTCCGCTTTGTCGGGCGGCGGGATCGCGCGTGGCGAGCTGTTGAGATCGGCGACGGTCGGAGGCTGTGCGGGGTTTCCCGTAGTGGCTGCGTGAATCGCCTCGATCGAAAACTTCGGGGTGCGATCGGCGTACAGCAGTCCGTTGGCTTCCTGATAGGTGTCTGCGAACTGCGTATAGCAGAAGCCGGCGAACACGCCCAACGCGTGCACCGTCTGCAGCAGGGTGGTGTAGCTCTTCTGCAGCGTCCGAGCGGAGCTCGCCCGCGTGTAGCCCCACGTGCGCTCGTCATCGGAATACGTGATGCCGCCAAACTCGGTGAGCATCAACGGTTGGTCGTGGTGACGCTTGCCTTCGAGCACGAGCGATCGACCGCCCGGCCGCTCGCGCCGGAAGAGCCGCGGCAACACTTCGTCGGCGTGATAGCGGCGGCCGAGACGATGTGGCTCGGGATCGTAGTCGTGGATGCCGATGATGTCGGTGGCGACGCTTTCCCATCCGTCGTTGCCGACCACCGGCCGCGTTGGGTCAAGGGTCTTCGTCAAGAAGTAAAGACTGCGCACGTAATGACGTTCCGCGGGATTGTTCGGCAGGTTTGGCACACCCCAGGACTCGTTGAAGGCCACCCAAGCGATGATGCACGGATGACTGAAATCGCGGCTGATGGCGTCCATCCATTCGCGCGTCGTGCGCTGAATAGAATCGCGCGTGAAGCGATACGCGCTGGGCATCTCCTCCCACACCAGCAGGCCGAGGCGATCCGCCCAGTACAAATAGCGCGGGTCTTCGATCTTCTGATGCTTGCGGACGCCATTGAAGCCCATCGCCTTGGTGATCTCGACATCGCGGCGCAGCGCGTCGTCATCGGGCGGGGTCAACCCGGTCTCCGGCCAGTAACCCTGGTCGAGCACGAGGCGAAGCAAGTAAGGGCGGCCATTGAGGATGAACCGATTGCCGTCGACGGCGACGGAGCGAAGCGCGGTGTAGCTGTAGATGCGATCGATGACGCTGCCGTCCCTGCGCTCGAGCGTGATCTCGGCGTCGATCAATCGCGGCCGCGCCGGGTTCCACAGCAGCTCGTTGCGTGAATCGTCGATGCCGGGGTCCGTCAGCGCGATGCGGCGGTGCACTTCTTCGCCGGTAACCGCATAGACGTCTTCTGCGAGCAGCAGATCGTCGAACGTCAATTTGACGCGCAAGTACAGATTGTTGGTGCGCAGGCCCTCAAGCCACACCGCGCAGCCGATCTCCCAACGCTCCATGTTCGGCGTCCAGCGCACGCTGTCGATCCAGGTCTCGGGCACGCGTTCGATCCACACCGTCTGCCAGATGCCGGTGGTGCGCGG
>DASVFC010000604.1:0-2535 GCA_036380235.1 Vicinamibacterales bacterium | reverse complement strand
ACTCCTTGCCGTCGGGCTTTCTTCCTTCAACCGTTCCTTGGCCCAGCTCACCGCGTCCTGCACCACGGGCGACAGCGTGCTGCGCGCTGCGTTGCGAACGCCGTTGCCCGGGCGATCGAGCACCTCAGCCAGAGCCGGATCGCCGGTATTGGCAATTACGGTCGCAAGATTGCGGCGCAGCCGCGACAGCGGCAGGTAGGTCATGGCACTGCCCTTGATCAGCGTGTGCAGCTCCTGATCGCTTCTCTGCCACAATTCGGCGGCCGAGAGGCCATCACGCTGCGGCGCGTGCCACGCCGGATCGATCGTGGTCGGCGCGGCGAGGTTCCACGGGCACACATCCTGGCAGACATCACAGCCGTAGGCGTGATTGCCAATCAGCGGACGCTGATCGCGCGGAACCTCGTCCTCGACTTCAATCGTGAGATACGAGATGCACTTGGTGGCGTCCACCACGCCCGCATCGACAATGGCCGCGGTGGGACAGGCGTCGATGCAGAGCGTGCAGGCGCCGCACTGATCGAATCCAGGCGCGTCAGCCTCGAGTTCGAGACTGGTCGCGATGCCGGCAATGAAGAAATAGGATCCCTGCTCGCGGTTGATCAGCAGCGTGTTCTTGCCAATCCAGCCAAGGCCGGCATATTGGCCGTAAACGCGCTCCTGAACGTGATGCTTGTCGACGAACGTGTCAGCAGCAAACGCCTCACCGTGCGCGTTCCGCATCCACTCGAGCAGCGACTTCAGTCGATCGGCGAGGACCACGTGATAGTCCTGACCGCGGGCGTAGCGCGCGACTTCTATGGTGTCGGCGTGCCGGTCGCGGATGCGGCCGCGACGTTCCGTATTGTAAATAGTGCCGGTAACGATGACCGACTTGGCGGAGGGGAGGAAGTTGCGGATGTCGGCACGCCGTTCCGCGGATTTCGACAGGTAGTCCATGTCGCCGGCGTAACCGCGGGCGAGCCATTCGGGCAGGAACTTGAGCTCGGGAAAATCGTGCGCCGGCGCAACGCCGCACAGGTCGAAACCCACCTCCCGAGCCCGGGCTTTGATTGCGCCGCTAGTAAGAACTCCCGACAAGAATCACTTCCCGACCAGTATCACTTCCCGACCAGTATCACTTCCCGACCGAGATCACTTCCCAGTCGACTTCTTCACCAGCTGGCGGAGGACGTACGGCAGGATGCCGCCGTGCGAAAACGCTACGAGCTCCTCCGGCGTATCGATGCGCGCCACCACGGTGAAGCTCTTGCTCGTGCCGTCCTCGCCGCGCGCGGTGACGGTGACTTCGGCTCGGGGTTTCAACGCGGCGCCGGCGCCGGCGAGCGAGAACACCTCGCGGCCAGTCAGGCCGTGCGTGGCGGCGTTCTCGCCGGCCTTGAATTGCAGTGGCAGCACGCCCATGTTGACCAGGTTGCTGCGATGAATGCGCTCGTAGCTTTCGGCAATCACCGCCTTGACGCCGAGCAACATCGTGCCTTTCGCCGCCCAGTCGCGCGACGAGCCGGAGCCGTATTCCTTGCCTGCGATCACCACTAGCGGCACGCCGGCAGCTTGATACTGCATCGCCGCGTCGTAGATCGGCAGCACGTCGCCGCCCGGCAGATACGCCGTCACGCCGCCTTCGATGCCGGGCACCATCTGGTTCTTGATGCGGGTGTTCGCGAACGTACCCCGCATCATCACCTCGTGATTGCCGCGACGTGCGCCGTATGAGTTGAAGTCTTTCGGCTCGACGCCGTGCTCGATCAAGTACTTGCCGGCAGGACTATTGGCCTTGATGTTGCCCGCCGGTGAAATGTGGTCGGTCGTGATGCTGTCGCCGAGCACCGCCAGCGCTCGCGCCTCGCGAATGTCGCCCGCTGCCGACGGCGTCATCGACAGGCCCTCGAGGAATGGCGGCTTGCGGATATACGTCGAAGCGCCTTCCCACTCGAATCGGTCGCCGGTCGGAACCGGCAGGCGCTGCCAGCGCGCATCACCGTCGAACACGCTCGCGTATTGTTGCCGGAACGCCTCGGAGGTCACACTCGACAGCATCGCCGCCTGAATCTCCTTCTCGCTCGGCCAGATGTCCTTCAGGTAAACATCGTTGCCATCGCTGCCCTTGCCAAGCGGCTCGCGCGTCAGATCGAGATTCATCGTGCCGGCGAGGGCATAGGCCACCACCAGCGGCGGCGAGGCCAGGTAATTCGCGCGCACGTCCTGCTGGATGCGGCCTTCGAAATTGCGATTGCCGCTCAGCACGGATGCGACCACGAGGCCGCGTTCGTTGACCTCGGCGGAGACTTCCTCCGGCAGCGGCCCGCTGTTGCCGATGCAGGTCGTGCAGCCGTAGCCCACGAGATTGAAGCCAAGCCGATCGAGATAGGTGTCGAGGCCCGACTTCCTCAGGTAATCGGTGACGACTTTTGAACCCGGCGCGAGGCTGGTCTTGACCCACGGCTTTCGTGTCAAGCCCTTCTCTACCGCCTTCTTTGCCACCAGGCCGGCGCCGATCATGACGCTCGGGTTCGAGGTGTTGGTGCAGCTGGT
>DASVFC010000603.1:0-7761 GCA_036380235.1 Vicinamibacterales bacterium | reverse complement strand
CAGGTCCTTCTTACGCAGGCTGATCAGCGAGACGTTGAAACGCGACGGGTCAAAGCGAGGGATCATCCACGCGAACAGGCGTTTGACGCCGTGCATGCGCGATCCTTCCCATCCCAGGTGATCGCAGATGTGAACCACGTTCAACCGGGAGCCGGGAGCCGGGAGCCGGGAGCCGGGGCCGGTGCCGGGGCCGGGGCCGGTCACAGTAAGCCTTCCTTGCGGTACCAGTCTGCGGTGTGCTTGATGCCTTCTTCGAGATCGACCTTCGGTACGAACCCGAGCTCCGTGCGCGCGCGCGTGGTGTCGAAGGCGCGGCTCTTGGTGTAGAAATCAACGCGCCGGCGGAAGATCGGCGGCTCGATGCGGAGCGGGACGCACACCATCTCGCAGAGCAGGCCGGCGGTCCAGAACGGCCAGACCGGCCAGTGCACCTTCGGCGGTTCCACCTTCAGTTCTTTGGCCACCAGCCGCACCAGCTCCTCGAGTGTCGTGTAGCGCGGCCCGGCGAGCAGGTATGTTCGGCCTTTCGCCGCTGGCACCGTTCCGCACAAACGAAAACCCTCGACCAAATCGTCGATGAACGTGAGGTGATAGAACGGCGTGCCGTCGCCGATCATCGGGAACTTGCCGCGCGCCAGGCCGCGAAACATTTTCAGGAACCGTGTATCGCCGGGCCCGTAAATGCCGATCGGCCTCGCCACGACAACATCGAAGCCCGTGCGATTACCGAACGAGCGCGCCATCTGCTCCGCTTCAAGCTTCGTTTCCTGGTAGACATCGCCGGGATTGAACGGCGCATCTTCATTCGCCGGCGGCTTCGCGATGTGGCCATGCACGCCGCCCGTACTGCAATGCACCACGCGTGAGGCGCCGCCCGACTGCGCCGCCTCCAAAACGTGGCGCGTGCCCTCGACGTTGATTGCCCGATATGCCGAATCCGGTTGTCCCGCTTCGCGATACGTCGCGGCGATGTGATAAACGACGTCTACACCGTCCGCGGCGCGCTTCAACGCACCGGCGTCGGTAAGGTCGCCCTCGACTGCCATTACGCCTTTCGACGGCAAGGATGACGCGTCGAACCTGGCGCGGCTCCGCGGCCGCACCAGCGCCCGGACCGCATCACCGCGCGCTACGAGATGTTCAGCGAGATGTCCGCCGGTGAATCCCGTGGCGCCCGTGACGAGCACGTTCACCTTGACGCTTCCGCCTTCCGCGTCGACACTCCGAGAGGCTTGTCTCCCCCGAGGCGCTCGTAAGCCTGCGCCGTCCGGCGAAGATACGTCTCTCGCGAATACTTTTGCTCGGCCACCGCTCGCGCGGCCGCCGCAAGACGCAGGCGCTCGGCGGGATGGTCGATCAGCTGCAGCATCGCGCCGGCAAAGGGTTCCGGCCTCGGGTCCACGAGCGTCGCAATATCCGGCGTCAGGACCTGCGTGTGCGTCAGCAGGTTGGTGGCCACGATCGGCCTACCCGATCGCAGGTAGGAATAGATCTTCAGCGGCGTGTTGGTGCCGCGAATGCGGGGCGACACCAGCAGATCGGCGGCCTGAACGAAACCGGGAATTTCCTTCGCCGGCTGCTGGCCGGTGAAGATCATCACTGCAGCGGCGCCATTGGCCTGTGCCTTGGCCTTGGCGGCCTCCACCTGCGCCGGCTCACCGCCGACGACCACCACTCGCGCGTCGGGGCGCCGCTTCGCCACAATCGCCGCCGCATCGATCAGCATGTCGACGCCCTGGTAGGCCTCGAACGTCCCGGTATACAGCGCCAGTGGCGCATCGGCGGCAATGCGCCACGCCGCGCGGACTTCTGTTGCCGACCGCGATGGCGGTTCGTCCACGTCGCCGCCCATCACGTTCTCGATCAGCAGCGATCGGTCACCGGCGCCCATGTCGACGACCGTGTCCTGCAGTTCCTGGCAGATCGTGATCACGACATTGGACTTGTGCACCATCTGCCCTTCGGCCCACGTGAACGCACCGCGCAGCAATCCCGACTGGCTGTATTTAAAGTTGCTCAACTGCTGCGGCAGGCTCGAGTGCATGTCGTAGAGATGCGGAATCCGCAGCCACTTCGCCAGCCACACTCCGACCAGCCCCATCTCTTCGTGCGAGTGAATCGCATCGTAGCGTTCGCTCATCGCCCGGCGCAGGATGGTGAGCAACATCAGCGCGTCCAGAACGATCTTGGTGAACGACGGACCAATGCGAACGCTACGGACGAACGGCGGCCGAAGACTTCGGAAGATGCGCAGGTTGGGAAGCTCGACGTCACGGCCGATCGGGTAGGTGACGAGATCGACATGATGGCCGAGCTCGCCAAGCGCCTTGATGCGATGGTACTCGCTGAAGGGAGTGCCGCGCGGCTCGAAGAACGGCTCCGGCGCGAGCATCAGGATGCGCACCCAAAGATTATATCTAACTGAGCTACAGCTACTTACGCTACAATGACGCCCATCCAATTTGATTAAGTTACTCGTGCGCCTCGGCGTGAGCGCTGCCCTGCTGTACCTGGTGCTACGTTCCATCGATCTCAGCGCGTTCCGAGAACGCGTCGCGTCGATGAACCCGGCGTGGCTCGCACTCGCGCTGCTCGTGTATGCCGCGCAACAGATGATCGGCGTGTGGCGCTGGGATCGCCTGCTGCGCGCGCAACACATCGAAGTCGAAAGGAAGAAGCTGGCCGAATCGATCTGGGTCAGCATGTTCTTCAACAACTTTTTGCCCAGCAACATCGGCGGCGACGTGGTGCGCATCACCGACACCGCGCGTGAAGCCGGATCGAAAACCCTGGCGACAACGGTGGTGCTGGTCGATCGCGCGATCGGCCTGACGGCGCTGCTGGTCGTGGCAGCGGTGGGCGCGTTTGTCTTGTGGCTCGCCGGCATTTACGTGCCCGGGTCACGCTGGCTGTGGCTGTCGTGCATCGTGCTGGTGCTCGCGGCGATTTTCGTAATCGCCATGCCGGATTTCGTCGGCCACCTGCTGGCGCCGCTGCGAGCGCTGAACAAGCCGTGGGTGACCGAGCGCGCCCAGCGGCTCGAGGAAGCCGTGATGCGCTTTGGCAAAGCGCGCGGCGTGGTCGCCGGCGCGTTTGGCGCCGCCATCGTCGTGCAGCTCGCGATCGTGGCCTTTTATTTGCTGACGGCCAAAGGGTTATCAGTGCCGCTTCCGACGCTTCTGGGTGCGGTGCTCATTCCATTGAGCCTCGCGGTCCAGATGGCGCCGATCTCGATTAACGGGTTTGGCGTGCGCGAAGCCGTCTTTGCGTTCTTCTTTGGCCGGTTCGGGCTCCCGCCTGATGCCGCGGTGGCACTCTCCCTCGTGTCCACCGGCATGGTGATGGGCTTGTCGTTGGTGGGTGGTCTGTTGTTCGTAAAACGGCGCTGAATTGCGCGCGCGTGTCAGGGCGTAAAGCCTTGCGCAGTTGGTCCGATACGTTTATTGAGGGAATCCAGGCAATGTCGAGACTCTACCCCGCCAGAGGGCTAATGGCCCTCGTTGCACTACTGGCCCTTGGCGCGTGCGAAGCCGCCAAGAGCTCAAACCCGACCGCGCCGTCAGTGGCCGGCCCGATTCCGGGCGTCGCCATCACCGCGCCGAAGCCGCTCGAACCGCTGGCCGGTGAAACGCTGACGTTCAGCTCGGAACCGCCGTCGCTGTTGATCGAAAACGCCGGCAGCAGCGGCGTGCGCGCCATCTGGTTGCAGCTCGAAGTCAGCACCGACACCGCCTTCGCGTATAAGGTTCACCAGGCTGATCAGATCACGCCGGGAGGGAACGGCCGCACCACCTATCGGCTTCCGGAGCCGCTTGGTGCGGGCCACACCTATTACTGGCGATCGCGGGCTTCGGACGGCGCGAACATAGGGCCGTATTCGGCGACGTCAAGCTTCACCGTCGTGGCACCGGCGGTGATTGAGACCCCGACGCCGGTCGATCCACAGGGCAACATCAACAGCAACCGGCCGACGTTCAGGGCGCGCAACGGCAGCATCTCGGGTACGACCGGCGTGGTGTATCGATTCCACATCGCCGCGAACGCGGAGATGACGAACACGGTCGCACTGCTCACTACACCGCCCGGCGCCAACGGCAACACTGACGTGACGCTAGGCGAGCTGCCGTACAACACCACGTATTACTGGCGCGTGTGGGGCACCGACGGCACCAAGGAATCCGCACCGTCGCGCGTGGTCTCGTTCAAAACGCCCGCGCCGCCGGCGCCGACCCCAGCGCCAGGACTCCCGGTCACTCCAGTTGCCGGCGGTAGCGGCGGCCGCACGCCGGATCCGCAGGGTGGTCGCTTGCCGCTGCCGGGTTACGGTGCCAGCGTGGTGCAGGCCGTGGCGCGCGCCAACCCCGGGGCGCTCGCCAATTCCTGCCAAAGTCACGGCGGCTCGTGGCAGTTCATGGATCTGGTCGTGGATACGCTCCGCACCTACGACACGCGGTGGGGCTATAACGCCAAGCGGGGCAACGTCAACGATCCGTCGCACGACGTGGTCACCTATCACCACGGCTCGGGCCCCGACCAGGGCTCGACGGCGGTCTACATCATCGACGTGATCGGCGGCCATTGCGGATCGAATCCGTCGCCGACGTGGATCGACGTGACCGACGTGACGTTCAGCTCGGGCACGGTTGGCCGCTGGATCAGCCGCGGACGCTTCTAGGCTGAACTCTTCGAGGACACGGAGAAGGACGGAGGACACCGAGGGTGCCGCTCCGTTCCCTCTTTGCCTTCTCGGTGTCCTCGGAACGTTACTTCACGGCGATAGCCGCGTAATCCTGATGCGAGAACAGCCGCCCGTTCAATCGATCGACGTTGCTGTTGAACGACGAGACTATCTCGGTCAGGGGATCCAGCGCCGCATCGCCATAATGCTCAGGCCGCGGCGTGACGCGGCGTAACTTCCCGCCCTCCGCAATCGGCGCGCGATAAACAATCTCGACATTCGCGAAACCATTGGCCTGCAGCAGGTATTGCAGTGTCTCGGGATGAATTGGCTTTTGATGCGTCAGATCGCGGATGAAGCTTTCGAAGAACGCAACCCAACATGCGGGGTTGATGGTCTCGAGCACCATGCGCGCGCCAGGACGCAGCTTGTCATAAGCGAGCGCAAGCGTCTCGGCCAGATACGACGGCTCGAGATGCTCGATCACCTGCAACGCAATGATGCCGCCCAGCGACGCATCCGGTAGCCCGCGAAGATAACTGCGCGCGTCGGCGTTCGTCACGTCCAGGCCGCGTTCCCTGCAGACCTCCACCATCTCCGGATTGAGATCCAAACCGCGAGCGCTAATGCCGCCCTGTTTCAATAGCTCGAGGAACTCTCCTCGGCCACAGCCGATGTCGAGCACATCCGAAGTGCCAGCGAAATACGCGACGTAATCACGCTGCCGGCCACGTATTTCTTCCTCGCTTCCTCGAAACTGATCCTCAAATCCCAGATACGCTACAGCTCCCGCACCCGTTGCACCCGTTGCACCCGTCGCACCCGCGGCACCCGTGGCACCCGCGGCACCCGTCGCACCCGCGGCACCCGCCGCACCCGTCGCAACGCGCTGCGCCGCAATCGCCGTCCTCTGGGCAATATTCGTGATACTGCGCAGCTGATCGATCGCATCGCTGATCTCGCGATAATTGGCGTCGGCAAGCGGCGTAATCTGCTGAAGGAACTGGACGAGCTTCGACTCGAACGTCACCAGCGCCGCAAAGCTCTCACGCAGTGCCGGAAGGGCGCGCTGCAACGCAAGATGCACCTGCCGCTGACCGGCGGCGTTGCGATTCAGGTGTTCGACAATGGCGGCATTGAACGCGAGCTGGCGCTCGGGCGTATGGTTCGCGGCCAGCGCCGTGAAGGCGTCGTTGATCGCCGGCAGCTTCTGTTCATCGTACGCTGGCGGCGCGTCGGGCCACTCCGCCAGCACCTGGATGGCTCGGTCCACTGCCGTGAGCGCCTCGTTGTACCGACGATGCGCATCGGCGCGCTCGGCGGCGAGGTGGTTCAAGATAGAGTCTGTCATCGGCCAGCAGCCACGATATTACGGGATTTCAAACCACGCGGCGAGCAAGCGCACATCGGTGCTGCCTTGTTCGTGCTGGAACGGACGGAACCCCGGACCCGAGTGAATGTTGACGATCCATGCGGATTCGCCCTGCAGGGGCGGCAGCGTAATCTCGCGCCGCTGTCCAGGCGTCATCGAATACGATCGCGACCACTCGCCCACGGAAATGCCGATCGTCGTCGCTGCCGCCCCACCGGTAATTACGATCGGCAAGCCGCTTCGGCGCGCGTCATCGTCGGCGTCGATCGCCACGGTGGCGCGGCCTTCGCCACGGGTCCAGAAGCCTTTCGGCTCGAGGTAAGCGGTCTCATCAAATACAAACACGCGGGCGCGCCCGTAACGCGCGCCGCGAATCGCGGCGCGACCATCGGCTGCTGAGGCAGCTAACGCAACGGGCGTGATCCGCATCGATGCCGCCGTCTCGCCGCGAACGCTCAATGTCGATACCGGGACCGGAAGGCGCAGTTGATACGGCAACATTGCAACTTCGATGGCGGGATCGTTGCGATTGACGACGGCGGCGAACCCGCCGGCACTGTTGTCGGTGCTCGAGATGAGGTACTCACCCGCGGGAATCCGCCGCAGACGCGCCAATGCCGCCGCCTGATCTGCCTTCACCTCGATCGACAGGCGCATCAGAAACTCCTCGCGCGACAATGGGCTCCACCTGGACGCGTCAGCCATGGTGGAGTGCCACGGTCGCTGGCTCGAGAGTGCCGCCAGCACAGCGCGATCCGGCGTAATGGGCTGTGCGTTACGCATCATCCAGACGAAGGTCGTCGCCGCAACGACGGACACCGCGGCGCCGAAGACGACCATCGTCCACTTCAAGCCGTCGCTTAGATTCTTGCGCGATACGGCGAACGATCCAACGGCGACGATTGCGATCGCGAACAGCCATGGCATCGCATCGCGAAACACGATCGCCGGGGAATCGCGGTGACCGCTTGGCAGCGCCGCCGAAAGATCGACGTTACGCGACAGCCATTCGATCGTCGGATCGAACGCGCTGCGGCTGTTGTACACGAGCCGCCCGGCGTCTTCGGTCAGGCGTGGAATTACCAATGCGATGCTCACCACCAACAACGCCAGGATCGCGGCCCGCAATCGCGGGAACGAGCTCCACGTCATCGCGATCAGTAGCGCCGCGATCGGCAGGATCGCCGCGACGAACCGCGCCGGCGCGCTGGTGCCGCCCCACCACATGGCATACGTCGATACCGCGATTAGGTATGTCAGCGCGGCGAGCAGGATTGTTACTGCCAGCGACCTCTGTTGCTTCAACAAAGGCCACACTCCCACTAGCGCTACCGCGTAGATTGGCGCGGTTCCGATAACGCCATGCTGCTGGTCGAACATCAGGCCGGAAAGACCGCGGCCGATGTAGGACAAAGACGATTCCGTGTCGCGCCCGTAAGGCGCCAGCGGGCTCGGCGTGCCCCAGATCATCCAGAAGAATGCAAACCACGCGGTTGCGGCAACGAGTGGCACGGCGAGGAATGCAATCACGCTGACGATCGGTGCGCGTCGCATCAGCAGACTTGCAATCACCGCGGCGCCGAATACCGCGGCCAGCAGAGCGAATCGCGTATGCAGCCACGGCAACAGGGCGAGGCCTGCACCGATAATCAGCAACACCTGCGGATGCGGCAGATCGCTGTCGTCGAGCCGCGCCAGCAGCCACACCGCG
>DASVFC010000602.1:0-15379 GCA_036380235.1 Vicinamibacterales bacterium | reverse complement strand
CGTGAAGTTCAAGACAGTACCGGCGTCAGGCGCGGTGCTCGATCTGTCGCGGCGCAGTGACGTGGCTCTTGTCACCCAGCGCCTGGCCGGCCAGGAGGCGCGGCCATGAGCGCCGTCGCCACGCATTTCGAATCGCTCGGGATGGCGCCGGCCTACGCGGCCTCTCGAGCCGCGCTGATCGAACAGCTTGATGCCCGTGCCGGGGCGATCCTCGACGGGCCCGCCGAGTGGCGCCGCTTCACACCGGGGCGCATCGAGATCTTCGGCAAGCACACCGACTATGCGGGCGGGCACTCACTGCTCGCGGCGGTGCCCCGCGGCATTGCGCTCGTCGCCCGGTCGCGCACGGACGGCATCATCAGGATTGGCGACATCTTTGACGGCCAGGTGGTGGAAGTCGATCCGGCGAGCGACACGCCGCCGCACTTCCACGGCATCCAGCGCTACGTGCACGTGGTGGCGCATCGCCTGTTCGCCAATTTTCCGGGATGCGACCTCGGCCTCAATATCGCCATCGCGAGCGACCTGCCGCGAGCGTCGGGCCTCAGTAGTTCGAGCGCGTTGTGCGTCGGCGTGGCGCTGGCGCTGATCACACGGGCGGGGCTTCGCGAGCGGACCGAATGGCAACAGCATCTCCGGCGCACCCACGACCTGGCGTGGTATCTCGGCAGCGTCGAGAACGGCGTCGATTTTCCCGGCCTGCCCGGACAATCCGGCATCGGCATTCGCGGCGGCAGCGAAGATCAAACCGCGATCCTCGCGTGCCGGACCGAACACGTCAGCCTGTATCGCTTCCTGCCGATCACCGCGCTCGGTGACACCCGCATGCCCGAAGAATGGTCGTTCGTGATCGCATCGAGTGGGGTCCAGGCAGACAAAGCCGACTCGGTGAAGGATCGCTACAACCGCGCGTCGTACGCCGCTCGCGCGCTGCAGGAGATCTGGAACCGGCAAAGCGGCGAACCCGCGCTATCGTTATGCGCCGCACTGGCGACGCCGCGTGCGGTTGAGCGCCTCGAGAAGTGGATCGAAAACGACGGTCAGTTCACCGCGGCGGAGTTGCAGCGGCGGTTACAGCATTTCGTTCGTGAAACAGCACGCGGTCCGAAAGCCGCGATCGCATTTCGCGACGCCGATCGCGACGCGCTCGGCCACCTGTCCGCCGAATCGCAGCGCGATGCACACGAACTGCTCGGCAACCAGATCCCTGAAACGATCGCGCTCGCCAACCTGGCGCGCGAGATCGGCGCGTTCGGCGCCAGCAGCTTCGGCGCCGGCTTCGGCGGCAGCGTCTGGGCGGCGGTGCCCACAGCCGACGCGCAGCGGTTCGGCGAGGAATGGGTGCGCGCCTACGCGCAACGCATGCCGCACATCGGCCTGGTAGATTGGTTCGTCGCTCGCCCGGGACCACCAGCAACGGAACTCCCGCTCTAAACCCATACCCAGAACCCAGAACCAACCCTTGGAACCTTTGGAACCTCTGGAACCTTTGGAACCGCGGGAGCCCCTGGAACCTTTGGAACCGGGCTCTCATTTGAGTAAGATGTCGCGCAATGCGCAAAGCCGCGTGGGTCCTGCCACTGGTGCTGTTGTCAGCGTCGTGCTCGTCGCCCGCGCGCGAGCCCGCCATGCCCCCCTTTCAAACCACGGTCAACATGAAGGATTTGATGTTGAACGTGATCGATCCGGCCGCCGACATGCTGTGGGAGTCGGTCGGCACCGTGATTGACGAGACCGGCACCCACGAGAAGTTTCCAACTTCGCAGGATGAATGGGACGTGGTGCGGGCCGGCGCCATTCAACTCGCCGAAGCCGGCAACCTGCTGCTGATTCCCGCGCGCTCGAACGGTTCGCCTGAGTGGATTACCGAATCACGCAACATGATTGACGCCGCCAATCGCGCCATCAAGGTGATCGAGGCCAAAGACAAGGACGCGCTGTTCACCGTAGGCGGCGACATCTACGACGTCTGCACGAATTGCCACAAGCAGTTCGCCATCCAGTTGAGCCGTCCCTGACGTGTCGCTTCTCGCCTACTGCGAGTGGCTGGCCGCCACCGAAAACAGCACGGCGCTCCGCGAGTCGTTGTACATGTACCCGCTCGTCGAGTCGTCTCACGTGCTGTTCCTGATGCTGTTCGTGGGCCTGACTGTCATTCTCGATCTGCGACTGCTTGGCCTCGCCTTCACCCGCGTGCCGCTGTCGCACATCGTCGATCGCGTATTGCCGTGGGTCCGTTGGGGCTTTGCAATCATGGTCGTCACCGGCGTGCTGCTGTTCTACGCCATTCCGGTGCGGACCTACCAGAGCGTGTGGTTCCGCGCCAAGATGATCATGCTGGTGCTGGCGGCGATCAACATTGCCTACTTCCACTATCGCGTCTATCCGCAGAAGGATGCGTGGGACCACAGCGCCCGCCTGCCGTGGATGGCGCGGCGTGCCGGGCTCGCGTCGCTGATCCTGTGGGCCGGCATCATCGTTGCCGGCCGCTTCATTGCCTACAACTGGTTCGATTGCGACATCCAGCCGCAATCGGATTTCGTCAACTGGTTCGCCGGCTGCGTGGTTGCGACGGGCACCAATTGAAGGCCGGTTAGACACCGATCACATGCTGCTGCCTTTCTTCGAATGGTGTGAGTCACTCTGGCTGGGCCGCGCGGTCGTTGGCTCGCTGTGGCTGTTCCCGGTGATTGAAGCCGTGCACCTGCTGGCGCTGTCGGTGCTTGGCGGCGCGATACTGATTGTCGATCTGCGTTTGCTGGGAACGGGCCTGAAGGATTGGACGCCCGCCGAATTGTGGCGCGAGTCGCGGCCTTACCTGATCGGCGCCATTGCGGCGCTCATCCTCACGGGCGTGCCGCTGTTCCTGTCTGAAGCGATCAAGTGCTACTACAACACGTCGTTCTGGGTGAAGATGACGACGCTGCCGTTCGCGATTGCATTCGCTTTCACCATCCGCGCCAGCGCCACCTCCGATTCCGTACGCAACACAACGCGCCGCCAGGCCCTGGTCGGCGCGTTGTCGATTGCGCTATGGGTCACAGTGGCTGCGGCAGGGAGATGGATCGGGTTCTCGTAGATTGCTGATGTAAGAAGTGAGATTGCAGATTTAATTGCCGATCCAATGGATCAATAAATCTGCAATCTCAAATCTAACTTCTAAAATCGTCAGCGGCCGCCGCCGGGTTTCTTGGGAGCGGGCGCCTCTGTCGGATCCCTTCCGTCGCGTGGGGCGCCGGTGCCGGACGATCCCATGAACAGCTTGCGGCCGTCGGTGAACGTCACGTCGCGGCCGTTGGCGCGCTTCAGGGAGTGGTCTTTCGTCTGGTACCCGTCGACGATGACTTCCGTGCCGATGGCCACCGTCTGCTTGGTGATACCGCGGCGCAGCAGCGTGTTGGGCGTGCCGCCTTCGACCATCCAAACCTCGGGCTTGCCGTCTTTCGTCACCTCGATGTGAATCCAGGTGTGCGGGTTGACCCACTCGAGACGGACCACTTTGCCCTGCAGGCGGATCGGCGCGTTCGGATCGAACTCGGCGCCGAAGGCGTGATGGGCGATCACCGTGCGGCCCGCAACCAACAGGCCGGCGGCGACGACGAGCGCACAAAGCGTGTTTCGCATGCTCATAATCTACTGCTTTTCCTGCTTGGTTCCCAAGCGCTTCTCTTCGCTGCGCGCGCCGCTCAGGACGTTGGCCAGGGCGTAATTGCCCTCATGGCACGCGTATTCGTAAATGAGCTCGTCCATCGCCCGGAACGGAATTTCGCCCGAAAACGAGGCGGTAAACGTCGTCGGGTCGTTGACGGTGAAGCGGTAATTGATGGTGGCGGCATCCACCCGCCGGAACCGTTCCACGACGTGGAGGTTTTCCGAAGAGCCGCGAAAACTCTGCTGCGGCGGGAAGTTCGTGGTGTCCACCACCAGCGTGTCGCCGTCCCACCAGCCGATCGAGTCGCCCATCCACGGGCGAATGTGCGCCGGCAGGTGCTTGGCGTTCATGCGGACGATGCGGGCGTCGTGCACCATTTCCATCATGATCATGACGTGCTCCGGCGTCTGCACGATCTGGATGTTGTTGTTGTAGAAGTAATTGGGAATTAACGGCGTGGTCGGGCCGAATGACAGCAGGCAGCGTTCGGCGAGCGGGCGATATTCGGGATGGTCGTATTGCCCTCGTCCTGCCGCCTGCTTCGCGCGCGCCTGCTGCCGCGCTCGCGCTTCGTCGGTCAGCGGCGGGACACGGCCGTTCGGCGGATCGATGATCAGCGAGCTGCGCCGCTGGCCGTCGACCACCGCGACGCGCTCTCCGGGATCGAGCCAGAAATTGTTGTAGCCGCCAACATTACCTGCGGCGCCGGTTGACCCGTCGCCCCCCTTCGGCGGCGCCGGCCGGTTCGGATCGCTCGGCTCGTTCAAGCGATCGCGCCGTTCGATTGTCGCGCGCTCCATGCGCGCCGCCTCCTCTTCGCTCAGCACCAGGTTGGTGACGTTTTGTGGCCGCTCGAGCGGCGTGATGGTCGCGTTGCTCCAGATCCCCTGCAGATCGGGCTTGCCGTCCGGCGCGCGCGGCACGGCGGACTTTTGTTGCGCCACGAGCGTGGTGGCCGCGAATGCGGCGATTATGACGGCGCAGACGATTCTCATTGCGGCACCTGTGTCTTCCGATATTTTCCGTACATCAACTCTTCGACAAACTCGACGCATTTGAACTGATTGAGCCGCGCATTGGGATTGATATGCCGATAGAGCGGCATGCGGATCTTCCACGGCCGGCTGAACGTCTGCGGATCTTCGATCGTGGCTTCGTACCACAAGTGATCCGGGCCTTGCGGCGTGTACCGTTCGACCACCTTCAATTGATCGCTGTGATGGTTGCCCGCCCGATCAAACCACGTTTGGTCGTTGAAGCCGGTCACCGTCACCACCAGCGTGTCGCCGTCCCACGTGGCGACCGACTGCCCCATCCACGAATCCACCGGCGGAGGCCCAGGGTCCTTCAAATACACGTTGCGCACGGCGCCGGCGAACTCATAGGCGAAGAAGATCGCCTTGTCGCTGTGCAGGATTTGAAATGGATGCGGCAGGTAATTGGCGCGCGGGACGCCGGGCAGGTAGCACTTGATCTCGGGATCGCGATCGAGCCAGTTGGCTTGGTTCTCGAGTTGTTTCTTCTTCGCTTCAGGCAGGTATGGGATCTCGTCGCCTTCGACGATGCCGACGCCGCCTGGCACGGCCCCGACGGCGCCGAACGCCACGACCTGCGGCGCCGGAATGGGCACGACCGGTCCTTGCGTGAACGCGAGCGCCGCCTTCGCCGGGTGCGAGAGCACGTCGTAGTTCGCCGTGTTCAACGCCTGCCAGATGCCGTTGAGGTTTGGCTTGCCGCCGATACGCGCCGGTCGCGCGACCTGCGTTTCAACCGGTGATGACGCCGCGAACAGCGCCGCCACCACACATGCACTCACCGCCGCCACTACTAGATCCCGTCGCTTTGGTTTCATCGCCGCGGATGCTACTACAATCGGCGCATGCACAGTCGTTACCTGTCAGGCGCCTTGCTGGCGGCTGCTTTGTCGTGTTTTGCACCTGTTCACGCGCAGCGTCCATCCCCAGCGCGCCCGCAGCCGGCGCCGGTCATGGAGTTTTTCGAGGTCCACGAGCAGTCGATCGCCGACTTGCAGGCGGCGCAGACGGCCGGCAAGGTGACCTCGCGCGGCCTTGTGGATTCGTACCTGGCGCGCATCCAGGCCTACGACCAGGCCGGTCCGCGCCTCAATACGATTGTGTTGCTCAACCCTCGGGCGCGCGAAGAAGCCGAAGCGCTCGACCGCGAGCGCGCCGAGAAAGGTCCGCGTGGGCCGCTGCACGGCATTCCCGTGTTGATCAAGGACAACTACGACACTCACGATATGCCGACCTCCGGCGGCGCACTCGCGCTGGCCACGCTGCAGCCGGCGGCCGATGCGTTCCAGGTGAAGAAGCTGCGCGACGCCGGCGCGGTGATCCTCGGCAAGACGACGCTGCACGAGCTCGCATCGGGGATCACCAACATCTCCTCGTTCACCGGTCAAACGCGCAACCCGTACGACCTCTATCGCACGCCTGGCGGATCGAGCGGCGGCACCGGTGCGGCGATCGGCGCCAGCTTTGCCGCTGCGGGCATGGGCAGCGATACGTGCGGATCCATCCGCATCCCCGCCGCGAACCAGAATCTCGTCGGCCTGCGCGGCACGCATGGCTTATCGAGTCGCACTGGCGTGATGCCGCTGTCGTCGACGCAGGACATTGCCGGCCCGCTCGCGCGCACCGTCACCGATCTCGCGATCATGCTCGACGCCACCGTCGGACCCGATCCTGCCGATCCGATCACGAAAGACGGCGCCGCTCATATTCCCAAGACCTATCGCGACGCGTTGGCCGCAGACGGATTAAAAGGGGCGCGCATCGGCGTGCTGCGTTCGTTATGGGGCACGGCACCGGAAGACGAGGAAGTGGCGGTGATTCTGCGGCGCGCACTCGAAAGCATCAAGACCCAGGGCGCCGAAGTGGTGGACATTGCCGTGCCGGGTCTTGATGATCTGCTGCGCGAAAGCAGCGTGATCGCCGACGAATTCAAGTTCGACCTGATGGCGTATCTCGCCAGGATCC
The DNA here is from genome assembly GCA_036380235.1 of Vicinamibacterales bacterium. Classification (GTDB taxonomy): domain Bacteria; phylum Acidobacteriota; class Vicinamibacteria; order Vicinamibacterales; family UBA2999; genus 12-FULL-67-14b. The sequence goes on along the minus strand of DASVFC010000602.1, from coordinate 8,728 downwards.
CGAACGCGCCGGTGAAGTCGCTTGCCGATGTGATCGAGCGCGGCCTCCACCATGACGCGCTCGACGCCAACTTCCGCCTTCGCAACTCGCCGGAGAAGAAAGAGACCGAACACTACCGGCAGGCGATGGTGAAGCGGCGTGCCGCCCGTGCCGCGGTGCTGGCCACGCTGGAGGAGCAACGCATCGACGTGCTTGCGTATCCGACGCTGCGCCGCAAACCGGCGTCGATCGGCGACGCGCAGATCGGCACCAACTGTCAGCTCAGCGCCACCACGGGTCTGCCGGCGATCTCCATTCCCGCCGGATTCACCGTGGATGGTTTGCCGATCGGCCTCGAGTTGCTCGGCGGCGCATGGACGGAAGCCACCTTACTGAAGTACGCGTTCGCGTGGGAACAGTCGGCCAAGCCTCGACGGCCGCCCTTCAGCACGCCGCCGTTGATCAATGGCGTAGCGCCGGCTCCGCTTACCGCGGAGCTCAGCGTTGGCAGCGCGGCGGTGAAACTGACCTACGATCGAACCACGGGACAGCTGCGGTATGAAGCGACGACGGTCAACATGCCCGCCGCCGATCGCGTCGTCGGCCTTGCTCTGCATCGCCACGACGGCGAGAAACCCGGGCCGGTTGTCGCCCACCTGCTGGCGCCGAATCAGATCTCCGGATCGGGAACCCTCGTCATGCGCGGCCGCGAACGCGACGACCTGGTAAACGGACGATTGTTCGCCGAGCTCTACACGCGTCAGCAGCCACTCGGTGTTGGGCGACGGAAGATCGATTTGAAGTGACGATGGTTGATGGCCTGATGGCGTGATGGCCTGATGGCCTGTTGGCCTGATGGCCTGTTGGCCTTGTTGGCCTTGTTGGCCTGTTGGCCTTGTTGGCCCGTTGGCCTGTTCGCGCTACTTCGTCCGATAGATCGATGCCCCGGACAGGTCTGCCGGCCTGGCGATGCCCGGATTGCCGAGTGACAACCGCATCTCCTTGGACACGATGTCGAACACGCCGAGGCGAATCGCTGTCGGCGAGATCAGGTCGATAGTCGCTGCGGTGCCCAGGCGTCGCAACGTCGCCGTCCCAGTTTCGATCACGGTGCCGGATTCGGCGAGAAGCTCGTAGGTGTAGGCATTGCCGGTACGCATGAAGCGAATGCCGGCAGGACCGTCGCCGCCGGCCCGCATCCACGTTCGCTGCGTCGCGACGGTCTCACGCGGATTGGTCGCGAGTGGCTCGACGGCTTCCTGGAAATACACGGCGCTGGTCCAGATCCGCTCGAACACCGACTTCCCTGCCGCGCTCAGGAATGGTTCCGGGCTCACCGCCTTCGGGTTCGTGACCTCGCGGTGAAATTCCAGGTCATCGAGCTGGAAGTGCGTCATCGCGTAGGTTACGTCCGCAGCGAAGAGCGTCGCGGTCACGGTGCCGGCAATGCCAATCGGCTGGCCGGCAAGCACGAGCGCGTTGAGCACGACGTCGCTCGATACGCTGGCGAGGTTGCTGTAGTGCGTCCGGTAGAAATGCGCGCCGACGACGTGCTCCAGTACCACGGTGGTGCGGCCGAGGGAGATTAGATCGGGTTCGATGGCGATCACGGTACCGGCCGCTGCGGCCCGCACCGGCGCCCCGAGGCGATATTCGATGTCCCACCCGGCGTGGCCGTCTTCGGTGTGCCCTCCGCCGTGGTAACCGAACGGCAAGAGTCCGAATGCCGTTGTCGCGACGTCGGCTCCATCGATCGGCATCGCGATGCTGAGGACGCCCGGCACCGTGGTCGGCAGAGGGGGCGGCGTCAGTGGCGGCGCCGGCGCTGCGATCGGCGTCGACGCGGTCGGCAGCTTATCGAGATCACAGGCCGCGAAAGTGCACGCGAGGCCAACCAGGAACAGGCCGCGGAATTTCATTCGCGGAACATCGTACCTCGCTAAACCGGAGCCAGACTGCGATTTTTAGCGTTTCGCTAAGCCGGGGCCAGACTGCCCTCTGGTCACCTGAAGATCAAAAAGTGCTGGCGCGGCAAGAAATCGTGAGACGACTGCAGTTCGTAGCCGGCCTGCTTCATCTCGTCCTCGATCTGCTGCGGCGTGAACCGGAAGTGCACCGGCGGCCCGTCGGGTGCCTCCTTGCGGAAATCAACGATGGCAATGCGGCCGCCTGGACGCAGCGACTTCCGCAGCTCGCGGAAGTACGACGGACGGTTCGGCAGGTGGTGATAGGTGTCGACGACGAGAATGACGTCGACCGGCTCGGGAAGATTCGGGCCCGCCGCCCCAGCCACCACGCCGGTGACATTAGCGAGACCTTCCTTCTGCGCGCGTTGCCGGAGGTATTCGATCATCTTCGGCTCGATGTCAACGGCGTAGACCGATACCCCCGGCACCCGCGCGAGGCGCGTCGAGAAATAGCCGGTGCCGGCGCCAATGTCGGCGACCTTCATGCCCGACGTCAGCTGTAGTGCGTCGATCACACGTGCCGGCATCTGCCATGCATCGCGGGACGGATCGTCGAACGATTTCGCGAACCGCGCGGGATCGTCGAACTTGTGGTCCATATGATCAGGCTTCGCCGCTTGGTGCTGCTGCGAAGCAACGAGGTGAGCGGCAAATGCGCACGCCATAGCGAGCGAAGCGAGCAGTCTCTTCATAGCGCTTCCCAAACTACCACGTGTCATTTTGTTCGCCGACTGGAATTATTTCGCTGACAATGGGGGCGCGAGAGAGGCGAAATGGGCCACAACTTCCGCCATCAAGTCCGCGTCGGGATGCGTGAGCCGCTGCCGCTGCCGGTGGTGGCGACGAACGCGGCAAGTTGAAGTGATCGACCGATTCGATCACACGTGAAGTGGAGAGTGCGTGATGACTCCCTGTAAGTGCACGGCCTCACATACGCCGAAGCGCATTGTACTGACCGGCGGGCCCGGTGCCGGCAAGACGGCGGTGCTCGAGTTGATTCGCCAGTCGTTCTGCTCGCACGTGCGGGTGCTGCCGGAAGCGGCCGGCATCATCTTCGGCGGCGGCTTTCCGCGGGAGCAGGACGACGGCTGCCGGCGCGCGTCGCAGCGGGCGATCTATCACGTGCAGCGCGAGCTCGAAGCCGCGGCCGCGTCGCACGACAGTGCGATTGTGTTGTGCGATCGCGGCACCATTGACGGCCTGGCCTACTGGCCCGGCACCGAGGCGGAATTCTGGTCGGGAGTGCAGTCGTCGGCGGCACGCGAGCTGGCCCGCTACGATGTGGTGATTCATCTCCGCGTGCCGGGCGCCGAGGGTGGCTATAACCGGCAGAATCCGCTCCGGATCGAATCGGCGCTCGCGGCGGCCGAGATTGATGAACGCATCCTGGCCGCGTGGTGCGACCACCCACGCCGGTTCTTCGTGGACGCGGCGGCCGACTTTCTCGAGAAGGTGTCGCAGGCAATCGCAATCCTGCGCGATGAAATGCCGGCATGCTGCCGCTCGCACGACATTCCAGAGCTGAGGTCGCGCATTCAGTCGTACGTAAAGCCGGGTCTTTAAACCCGCCGCGAATCACTGCGGCGCCGCGCCGGCCGGCTCGAGGTATGCGAGTGACGGATCTTCCACGATCCGTCCGGCATCTTCAGCAGCACCAACGTCTCGAGTCCCTCCGAATCGAGATCGCGATCGCCCATCTTCGCCTTGATGATGTAGCGCGACGTGGCGTAGGCCGATTGTCCGCCCGGCAGCACGGTGATCTTGTGATCGCTGTGGGCGAACTGCAGGTTCGAGAACGCCTTCAGCTCGGGACCGAGATGCCGGTCGCGATAATCCGCCCAGCCGTTATTGATGCCGCCGCCTTCATAGATCGTGACGTCGGGGTGATAGAACGTGGCGAGTTTGTCGAGGTCCTTGGCAAGAAACGCGGCGTCGTAGCCTTTCAGCCATGCCTCGATGGCACCGGCGTCACCGGCTTGCGCCGATCCGGTAGACGGCAGGAAGACGACAAACAAGAGCGCGCCGAGCGTCCGGAAGGTGGCCATGGGCCACGAGCCTAGCATATACGCGCAACACGGTGTTTGCTGCACCGATCCGACTGCGTCGATTGCGGTGCACCACTCCGGTGCAACGCCGTTTCTAACGTAGAGTGTCGTGGTGCTGAAAACGAAGAGCGTGCATTCCCCGATCGATGATGCGGACGGGCTTCGCATTCTCGCCACGAGGTTTCGCGGCCGCAGCTTGCCCGCGTCGCGATACGACGCCTGGATGCCGTCGCTTGGTCCGAGCGAGCAGTTGCTGAAGGCGGTGTTGTCGGGACGTATCGACTGGAAGACCTTCGTCAAGCGCTATCGCGAAGAACTCTACCTCGATGGGCCGATCGACGATCGCAGCGCGACGATTAAGAACCACGGCCAGAAATCTACGCTACGACTATTGAAGGTGCTCAGCCGCAAGGACGACGTAACACTAATGTGCCACTGCGCCGAGGACGCGACGCAGTGCCACCGCTTCTTGCTCGCGAAGGAGATTGAAAAGGTCTAGATCAGCCGCTGGCGGATTTCGGGCGGCGGGATTTCGCAGGCGTTGGACTGCCCGGCGATGCGATGCCGCACCGCCGCAACGACGCGATACACCGCGTCGCGAATCGGCGTGGGAACGAGGAGAAAGATCGCCACCCAGCGCCACGGCGCGGTCATGCGGCGCGCGATCTTCAACACCGCCGTCGATCGCAGCGACACTTCCCCGTCTTCAATAAGGATGATGCTGCGCGCGGCTTCGCGATTGGTACCGTGCTGCGCCAGCAGCGCGCGGCCTTCCGGATTCTGCGAGGCGCCAAACTTGAAGTAGCCCTGATCCCGGGTAGCGATGAACCGGACAGAACGCTCGCAAAACGCGCACGTGCCGTCGAACAGAATCACGCCACCGGCCATGCAACTATTGTATCCCCCGCGAAAAACACGCGGAGGCACGAAGTCACGGGGAAATCTTCTCTAAATACCATTGCCGCTAAGCAGCACTGGTATTGAGAAAAGATTCCTCCGTGTCTCCGCGCCTCCGTGTTTGTCTTTTACTGCCAGGTGATGCGCGCGCCGATGCGGACGGTGCGCGGCCAGCCGATCGATCGCACCGGCGTGCGGGCGGTGTCAAATTCCTTGTCGAGAATGTTCTCAATCGCGGCGAAGCCGTGCACACCGCGAACGATTTGACGGCTCACCGTCGCGTCCCACACCGCGTATTCCTGCAGAATGAACGCTGCGGTGTTCAAGTCGTCATCGAACTGCTCGCCGCTGAAACGCACCTGCGTGGCAGCGGTGAAGAGGCGCGGATCGGCCCAGGTCAGCGAGAAGCCGCCCTGCCAGACCGGCACCTGCGGCACGGTGTTGCCTTCGAGCGCCGGCGTTGCCACGGAGCCGCGGAAGTGGCTCGAGGTCAACACCAGCTGGCCGCTGGCGCTCAACGTGGCCGACAAGCGCGTATCGACCTCGATCTCGACGCCGGTGGCACGGATGGTGTCGGAGTTCTGGCGCTGGCGGATGATCTGCTGCGGCGTCTGCGACAACGTGACGTTGGCAATCGCGCCGTCGAGATTGTTGAGAAACGCCGTGGCGCGGAGCGACGTGCGATTGAACTGCGTCAACACGCCGCCCTCGATGCCAGTCAAAGTCTCCGGCTCGAGCAGCGGGTTGGCGTTGGTGATCTGATTGCCCACCGCAAACCGGCGATGCAGCTCGTTCAAGCTCGGCGTGCGGTTGGCGTAATAGCCCGACGCCTGCAACTGGTAGCGGCCGGTGCGAAACGCCACCGCGGCGCGCGGGCTGAGGAACGTCACGTCCTTGGTCTCGCCGTCGCCTTCCGGATCGGAATGCCAGTTGTCGACGCGCGCGCCCAATTCGACAGTCCACGCATCGTTGGCGGTGATATTGGCGCGCGCATAGCCGGCGACAATACGCTCGCTGCCGCCCGATGGGAACGGCCCGGACGGCGTGTTGACGCCGCCGACCAGCGCGTAACGTAGCTCGTCCTGGTGCGAATCGGTGTAGCGGTAATCGCCGCCCACGATCATCGTGATGCGATTGAACAGGCGCGAGTACTGGCCGTTCACGGCTCGATGCGAGGTGTCGATGGTCTGTTCGAAGGTCAAACGCTCGGCCGAACGCGGCACACCGGCGACCGCTGTGACCGCGGAGAAGGTCTGGTAGTAATCCTGCGAGCTGCCAACGGCATGAAAGTCGAGCACGCCGCCTCCAAAAACTCCCCCGGCTTCGAACGACAGCTGGCGCCAGTCGGTGCTGTTCACCTGCACCGGCGTGCCGTTGCCGCGATCTTCGGTATACCCCGCACCGCGGACCGATGCGTGCCAGTTGGCGTCGCGACGCCCGGCCGAGAAGAAGCCGGTGTGGTAGTCGCTGTCGGCGCGCGTATCGACGGGACCGCGCGCTTCCGAGCCGATCACATAGACACCGTCGGTGGCGACACCTTCATAGGCGCCCGTTGCGTTCCAGCCATTGCGCTCCACGCCGGCGAACAACGAGCCGCGGAACGTATCGTGCGATCCGCCGTCGATGGTCGCGCGCATACGTGTCCGGGTCGGCTGCAGCGTCAACAGCTGCACCACGCCACCAAGCGAACCGGCGCCATACAGATCGCCGGTGGCGCCACGCACTACCTCGACCCGGTCCACAGCCGCAAACGGGATGCGATTCCAATACACCCAGCTGCCAAACGGATCGTTGAGGGGCACGCCGTCGGCCAGCACCAGCGTCCGGCTGGCACCGGAGCCCGACACGCCGCGCAGCGTCACGCCCTGCGTGGTTGGATTGGCCACACGCGATGACGAGCGGCGGAACAACGTAAAGCCCGGCGTTGCGCGCAGGGCATCATCCAGAGCGCCCGCGGCCATGTTGCTCAACTCGGCCGAGGTGAGCACTGTCGAACTCGCGGCACTCGGCAGGCGCTCGGCGCCGCGTGTGGCGGTAACAACCACTGAGTCGGCGAAGTTGGTCGGACGCAACACGATCTGCACCGGCCCCGGCCCCGACACCACAATCTCGGCGGTCTCAAACCCTTGCGATGACACGCGGATGCGCGAGGCGATCATGTCCGCATCGAAATTGCCGTCGCCGTCGGTGCGCAGAGTAACCGTGCGCCCGTCGGTGGAGGTGACGACGACTTCGGCATCCGGGACAATGGCGCCGGAGATATCGACCACAGTGCCGGTGGTAGTACTGTTGACTGGAGGTTGAACGGACGGTGGCGCAACGCTCTGCGATGCCGCAGGCGTGGCGGCAAGGAACGCCGCGGCAAACACGCCGGCCACAATGAAGCCTGCCTTTCGGATCATAAAGGTAGACTCTACACGATTTCCCTATGTCGGAACCCGATCGAGTACTGCTCGAAGGCCCTCATTCCCGGCTGCATGAGATCCTGCTCCTGATGCGCGCCGGACGTGATTTCGTGCGCGGGTTTCGCGCGCTGCACTTCGTCGGGCCATGCGTCACCGTGTTCGGATCGGCGCGCTTCGACGAGCACCATCGCTACTACGCGATGGCGCGCGAGGTGGGCGCCGCGCTCGCCCGAATGGGCTTCACGGTGATGACCGGCGGCGGCCCGGGTGTGATGGAAGGCGCGAACCGCGGCGCGCGCGAAGCCGGCGGCCGATCGGTCGGCTGCAACGTGGAGCTGCCCTTCGAGCAGGAGCCGAACCCGTATCTCGATCGCTGGGTGACCTGCCGCTACTTCTTCGTCCGCAAAGTGCTGCTGGTCAAGTATTCCTACGCGTTCGTCGTCCTGCCGGGCGGCTTCGGTACACTCGACGAGCTCACCGAGGCGCTGACGTTAATCCAGACCCGTAAGATCCTGCAGTTCCCGATCGTGCTGATGGGCAGCGACTATTGGGCGCCGTTCCTGGCCATGGTGAAGACGATGGTGGAAGAGGGGACGATCTCGGCGTCGGACCTGGATCTGATGCTGGTGACCGATTCGGTCACCGACGCCACCGCGCATCTCGAGCTGCACGCCGTGCAGCACTTTGGTTTGAAGAAACGTAAAGTGCCGAGACCGCGCAAGATCTTCGGCGAAAAGCCGCTCACCGAACAATCGGAGTAAGCTTGATCTGATATGCGGCTCGCAAAGCTGGCCGTCGCCAGCCTGAGTCCCACGGTGGGCGCGGTGCACTCCAACGTGTCGCGCGCGATCGAGGTCGCCAGGGAGATGGCGGCGGAGAACGTGACCATTGGCGCGTTCCCGGAACAAGTCATCGGCGGCTACCCGCCGGAAGATCTCGTGCAGTGGCCGGGTTTCCTGATCGGTCAGCGACAGGAGCTCGAACGCTTCGCCAAGGAAACGTCACAGACGTCGACGGTATTCGTGCTCGGCCTGGCGGTGTCGGTTGGTGGCCAGATCTACAACGCCGCCGCCGTGGTCCATCGCGGCAACATCATCGGCCTCGTTCCCAAAGAGAAGCTGCCCACCTACAACGTCTTCTACGAAGCACGCACGTTCTCGCGCGGCGCGGCTGGTCTCGCGCTCGATGCCGACGGCATCCCGCTCGGCGATTACCGGTTCCTGTTCGACTTCGGCGACGTCGCCGTGGAAGTGTGCGAGGACGCATGGTCACCCGACGGCCCGATGCGCCGTCGCTGTTATTCCGGCTCGGAGATCGTCGTCAATGTCTCGAGCTCGCCGTATCGCATGGGCGTGGACTCAACGCGCCGCGAGATGCTGGCGACGCGCGCTGCCGACAACCAGGTCATCCTGCTCTACGCCAATGCGGTCGGCGG
>DASVFC010000601.1:0-5043 GCA_036380235.1 Vicinamibacterales bacterium | reverse complement strand
GCAAAGTGGAGTTGCGAACGGCGGTCATCGACGTCGCGGATGCGGTCGGTGATGCCGTGGAGACGAGCCGGCCGCTGATCGAGTCGAACGGTCAGCGCCTGTCGGTCAGCCTGCCGTCCTCACCTGTGCATGTCAACGCCGATCGCACCCGGCTGGCGCAGGTGTTTGCGAACCTCTTGAACAACAGCGCCAAGTTCAGCGATGCCGGCCAGCCAATCGCGATCGCCGTCACTCAGGAGGGCGGGCAAGCCGTGGTGCGGGTGACCGACGCCGGCATCGGCATTCCGCGCGACGCGTTGCCGAAAATTTTCGACATGTTCGGCCAGGCCGACGGCGTGTTCCATCGCGGCAAGGGTGGCCTCGGCATCGGCCTCTCGCTCGTCAGGCGAATTGCGGAAATGCATGGCGGCACCGTCGAAGCGCACAGCGAGGGCGCCGGTCGCGGCAGCGAGTTCGTGGTGCGCATTCCCGCCATCGAGCCGCGGCAGCCTGCCGTCAACGCGACCGCGGCCGCCGCCAGCGTTTCCAACCACAAGCGGCGCATCCTCGTCGTCGACGACAATACCGATGCCGCCGAATCGCTGGCCGCGCTGCTCTCAATCAGCGGTCACGAAACGCGGCTGGCTCATGATGGGTTGCAGGCGGTCGAAGAAGCGCGCGAGTTCAAGCCCGACGTGGTATTTCTCGATATCGGCATGCCGTCGATTGATGGCCACGAGACCGCGCGCCGCATCCGGCAGGAACCGTGGGGCCGCGACATGGTGCTGGTGGCGCTGACTGGATGGGGCCAGCTCGAAGACCGCCGGCGATCAAAGGAAGCGGGCTTCAACCATCACCTGGTGAAGCCCGCGGATCCGAACGTGGTGGCGAAACTGATTGCGTCTTTAGCCTAGGTCCGGCTCGCGATCGCCGGCGCGTCGCAGCGGCGTCCCCGACGAGCTGAGGATTGGCGAGTCGCCTGGTGCGCGATGCGAAGTCGTCGGCGCTGCCGCCACCGCCGCCTGGTCGAGTAGCGTCGCAAGTTCGCCGAAAGGGTCGCCGATCACGACCGGCGTCCCGTCGCGGGCTACAGCGGTCCCCGGGACCGGCGGCTGTTCGTGCATCTGGGCCGCCGTTTCGTCGAACGGCGCTTCCTCAACCGGCAGAACGGCAGCGGCTTCCCGGCGCACGCCTGACGGTGGACGCGACGCCGGTTTCACGGCGCGCGACCCCGACCCCGACGCCGGCGCGGGCGCGTATTCCAGATCGACGGCGCGGCGATACCACATCACCAGCGCACCGCCAACGATGAACCACACGACCCACGCACTGGCCAGCATCGGCGGAACGTCGGCAAGCATTTCCATCATGTTGTTCACCATTACGGTTATGGCACCCACGTGAACGTGTTCTTGCCGCCAAGCGAATACTTGGTCAGCAGCGCCTGGAAGATTGGCGCGCGGGCGCTTTCATCGCTCATCGCGGCGCGCAACGATTCGTCGATGTGGGCGCCCTCATCGTGATCGAGCACGAGAATAATGACGACGCGGCGTTGATCGGACGTATCGCCGGCACCGGTGGGCGTGTGATGGCCGACGTTGAGTTTGCGGACCGGGATGGGCTTTCCGAGGACCTCGCGCACCCAAAGCGCGATCTTTTCCGCGCGCCGCGCGGCGCGACGCTCTTCGAGCGCGCGTCCGGCCGCGGGCGAAATGCCCGCCGGGAATTCTTCGGAGCTGGCGCCGACCGCGATGATTTCCTTGGCGCTGTTCAACACCGCCTTCATTTCTTCGGTAAAGTGCGGGCGAGCCCCGTTCTTTTCAATGGCATCAAAGGAGTTGATGACCCACCGGAATTCGTCGGTGAATAGCAGGATGCGGAACGAGGTGTTGCGGCCGGCGTCGTCTTTTGCGTTTCGGATGATGAGGTCGTGGGAGACTTCAGGCGGCGTGGGCGGTACCAACCACACGGCCTTGAGCTCGATGAAGGTCATGCCAACGAGCCAGACGCCGGCAGCGGCCCAGGCCACGGTGGCCAGGTAACGGGCGCTTTTCCAGAGGAGCGGCTTCATGAATGCGGAAAGGCTTCAATTTTGTTGCCACGGGATTTCAGGCGTGAATATTGCGAATTGCCAGGTGGCGTGTCTCATAACGCGGGCAGGCCGTGACAGAATCGTAATCATCCATTCACAATCGCCGTTCGTATGCCTGTCATGACAGTACCGACTTATCCGGCCGCCCGCCTCGTTGCCGAGGATGTGCAGGCACACTTTGCCCGCCATATCACCGCGGCGCGGGCCAGTGAGCGCGTGGATTTCGAAACGCCGCCCACCCTGGCAATCGCGGCGATCATCGACGCGGCGTTTTGGGCCAGCCTGCGACGCGAAGAAGGCCGGGCCCCGAAGATTTCGCTCGCCTTCCTGCCGCCGGACCAAGCCAAACATGCGCTCACGTTTGCGGGACCGCTGCCGCTGTCACCCGCGGTGCTGTCCAAGGTCGCGCCTGCGGTTGAACGGCCCGGCATCCACCTTGGGGTCTGGCGGAACGGCGAAGAGTTTTATGTGTGGGGCACTACACGCGAAGTGCCGGCATTCTGCCTCGTCGTTGAAGTGGTGACGTCGGGATTGATCGTCGTCAAGCATCGCTCCGAGCCGTTCGGCAAGTTCGTGAACGTCGCGGTAATCGAGGGCGATCAGATCAAAATCGTCGATGAAGGCGTCGGCCACGTCGTGCCCGACTGCCCGGCGGTGATTACCACGCTGGTCGGCGGGAAAGATCGCACCGGCGGGTCGGGCCTCACGACGGTGCTGATTCAATTAGCGGCGTCGATGCGCCAGCATGGCCGCGGCGGCGCGTTGCTCGTGGTGCCATCGGCATCGAACGACTGGCGCGAATCGATCGTTACACCAATGCAGTACGCGGTGGAGCCACCCTACTCCGAGCTCGCGCGCCTCTCGTGCAGCAGCACCGCGGATCCGGATGATCTGAAGCGCGCGGTGGATGCGATCGCCGGCCTCACCGCCGTCGATGGCGCGACGATCATCAACGACCGCTACGACCTGCTCGCCTTCGGCGCGAAGATCGCGCGCAAGCGCGGCAGCACACCAGTGGAATTCGTGAACTTGACCGAACCGGTCGAGGGCAGCGCCCCGATCCGCACCACGCCCGCCCAATTCGGCGGCACGCGGCATCTTTCCGCAGCGCAGTTCGTGCACGATCAACATGACGCCACGGCGCTCGTCGCCTCCCAGGACGGCCGGTTTACGATCTTCAAGTGGTCGCCGCACGAGCAGTTCGTGCACGGCCATCGCGTCGACGCGCTGCTGCTCTGAACCGGCGTCGTGAACCGTCGCTATGAACCCTCGTTGAGGACCTCGTCACCTTCGTCCAGCGGCAGCATCTCTTCGGGCACGGGCCGCTCCATCAGGATCGGGGGCGGCTCGAAGCCGAGTTGCTGCGCCATGTCCTCGATCTTCGGCAGGTCGCTGAGATCGTTCAACCCGAAGCGAATCAAGAATTCCTTCGTCGTGCCGTAGAGAAACGGCCGGCCGATGACGTTCTTACGGCCAACGATCTTGATCAAGTGGCGTTCGAGCAGGGTCGACAGCACGCCGGAGGTATTGACGCTGCGGATCTCGCCGATCTCGGCGGCCGTGACCGGCTGCTTGTAGGCGATCACCGACAACGTCTCCAAGGCCGCCACAGACAGCTTCGACGCCGAGCGCTCGTGGAACAGGCGCCTCACCCACTCGTGATATTCCGGGCGGGTGGTGATTTGGTAGCCGCCGGCGACTTCAGCGATGTGCATCCCGCCGCGATCGGCGTAGTCGGCTTTCAGCGCCTCGAGCGCGGCCTTGACGTCTTCCTTCGGCTCGTCGCTCAGCAACTTGTTGAGCATGCGCAGCGTGAGCGGCTCCGGCGACGCGAATATCAGCGATTCGATCACGGCCTTGAGCTGCGCCAGCTCCATTTTCGGCTGAACGGGTGCAACGGGTGCATCGGGTGCAACGGGTGCGTCGGGTGCATCGGGTGCAACGGGTGCGTCGGGTGCAACGGGTGTTTCGTCGCTCATTTCGGGTCTTCTTCCTTAGGCGGATGATGCGCCTTGTATTCGTCTTCCGGGTCGTGAATAGGATGCGGTGCATCCTGCGGGCGCGCGCGCTTGTAGATGCGGATCGCGCCGGCGCCGCCCTGCTGGAAAACGCGAATCAGCTTCAGGCGGATCATCTCCAGCATCGCCAGGAACGTGACGATCATGTCGGCCCGCGTGTAGTCGTTCTCGAACAGATCCTCGAATCCGCAGGCTTCGGTTTCCGACAGCCGCTCGAGCATCTGATCGATGCGCGTTTCGATCGAGATCTGTTCCGGCGGCAGCAGTACCGGCGGCCGCTCGCGGGCCCGCTCCAGCACCTGCTTGAATGCCGACAGCAGGCTGAATAGATCGACTTCGATCTCCGGCTCGTAGTCCTCTCCGGCGATGTCCTCGATGCGCGAATCCGGGCGGCCGTACTGGGCGCTGCGCAGCGTTTCCTTGTCGTGCAGCATTTCGGCGGCTGCCTTGAACTTCTGGTGCTCGAGCAGGCGGCGGACCAGCGCGTCACGCGGATCCTCCGCGTCCTCGGGATCGCCGGCTGCCGTTTCGGGCCGCGGCAGCAGCATCTTGCTCTTGATGTGGATCAGCGTCGCCGCCATCACCAGGAACTCACTCGCGACGTCGAGATTGAGCTCCTGCAACAGGTCGAGATATTCGAGGTATTGCCTGGTGATGACGGAGATCTGGATGTCGTAGACGTTCATCTGGTTCTTCTTGATCAGATGAACGAGCAGATCGAGCGGGCCTTCAAAGGCCTCGACCTTGATCCTGATCGCGTCGAGCTGCGATTCGAAGTCGTCGTTCGGCGGGGTGGCGCCGGCCGGAGTATCTGGTGTGTCCGCCATTAGTACTTCAATTTCACCGCGTCGCGAACCCGCTCCATCGTCTGCCGGGCCACGCCGCGCGCCTTGTCGGATCCGCTCATCAACACGTCGCGAATGTAGCCGGGCCTGGCGAGCGCCTGCTCGCGCC
>DASVFC010000600.1:0-3457 GCA_036380235.1 Vicinamibacterales bacterium | reverse complement strand
TTCGCGATCACAACTCGAATCTTTTGACTCATTCGTTCCCTGTCGGCCTCGTTGGCCTTGTTGGCCTCGTTGGCCTCGTTGGCCTTGTAGGCCTTGTTGGCCTTGTTGGCCTCGTTGGCCTCGTTGGCCTAGATAATCGGCACTTCTTCGTATTCGCCCCACACCTCGCGCAGCGCGTCGCACATCTCGCCGACCGTCGCATACGCGCGCACGCAGTCGAGCAGCAACGGCATCGTGTTCGCCGTCCCCGTCGCACCCGCCTTCAGCGCATCAAGCGTGCGGCGCACCTTGTCGTTGTCGCGCGCCCGCTTGAGATCGGCGAGGCGCTGCAGCTGCAGGTCCGCCGTGCTGTCGTCGATGTAGAGGATCTCGAGCGGCTTCTCGTCGGTCTGGATGAAGTCGTTGACGCCGACGATAATTTTTTCGCGCCGTTCGACCGCCTGCTGGAACTGGTACGACGCCTCGGCAATCTCCTTCTGCGGGAAACCACGCTCGATCGCCTCCACCATGCCGCCCATGCGGTCGATGGTGTCCCAATACTTCAGCGTCCCCTCCTCCATCTCGCGGGTCAGCTTCTCGACGAAGTACGAACCGCCAAGCGGATCGACCATGTTGGTGACGCCGCTTTCGTGCGCGATGATCTGCTGCGTGCGCAGCGCGATCGTCGCCGATTCCTTGGTCGGCAGGGCCAGCGCTTCGTCCAGCGAATTGGTGTGCAGCGAGTTGGTGCCGCCGAGCACGGCAGCCAGCGCCTGCAGCGCCGTGCGCACGACGTTATTGTATGGCTGCTGCGCGGTGAGCGACACACCGGCGGTCTGCGTATGAAACCGCAGCTGCCACGAACGCGGGTTTGTCGAGCCAAACCGGTTCTTCATCGCGTCCGCCCACAGCTTGCGCGCGGCACGGTACTTCGCAATCTCCTCGAAGAAGTCGGAATGCGAGTTGAAGAAGAACGACATGCGCGGCACGAAGTCATCCACGTCCAGGCCGGCGTCGACGCCGTACTGAACATATTCAAGCCCGTCGCGCAACGTAAACGCGAGCTCCTGCAGCGAGGTCGAGCCGGCTTCGCGAATGTGATAGCCGCTCACCGAAATGGTGTTCCACTTCGGCACCTCCTTCGAGCAGAAGGTGAAGATGTCGGTGATCAGCCGCATCGACTGGCGCGGCGGGAAGATGTATTCCTTCTGCGCGATGAACTCTTTCAGGATGTCGTTCTGGATGGTGCCCGAAATCTTCTTGAGGTCGGCGCCGTGCTGCTCGGCGACCACGAGATACATGGCGAAGATCATTGGCGCCGGCGAGTTGATGGTCATCGACGTCGTGATCTTGGGATCGTTCAACGGAATGCCGTCGAACAAGCGCTCCATGTCCTTCAACGACACGATGCTGACGCCGCACTTGCCGACTTCGCCGAGCGAAAGCGGATGATCGGGGTCGCGGCCCATCAGCGTCGGCAGATCGAACGCCACGCTCAGGCCGGTGCCGCCGGCGGCGATCAAATCTTTGTAACGCTGGTTCGTTTCTTCCGGCGTGCCGAAGCCGGCGAATTGGCGCATCGTCCAGAGCTTGCCGCGGTAACCGGTCGGATGAATGCCGCGCACGTAAGGGAACTCGCCGGGATTGCCGACTTCGCGGTCGTAATCAATGCCGGCGACATCTTCCGGCGTGTACAGGCGTTCGATCGGCCGGCCGGAGATGGTGGTGAACGTGCCCTTGCGCTCGGGCGACTTCTTCAGGGTCGGTTCGAGCGTTTCGCGCTCCCAGCGCGCTTTCTTCGCATCCGCGCGTTCGAGGGTCTTCATGCGGCTCTAATTATAAGACCCGCCTACGCTCGCCAGACGTCTCGCGAACTGTGGCTGGCGGGCCAACCGGCATCAGAAAGCCGCGAACGATACGTAATTGTCATGACACGGATAGGAAATTGACATATTCAAGCAAGGGTTGCTAGCTTTGATTGTTTGGACTTTTCCCGTTTCGTGACTCAGATCGTTCATTCACCGAGGATTTGATGGCGGCACACGGCAGCGTATTCGGCGCAATGCTCCAGGAGTTCGAGGGCGCGGCGCGCATTCTGAATCTGGATCCGGGCATCTGGCAGATGCTCACCCACCCCAAGCGGCAGATCATCGTCTCGTGTCCGGTAGCGATGGACAACGGCGAGATCAAGGTCTTCACCGGATATCGCGTGCAATACAACGTGACGCTGGGACCGGCCAAGGGCGGCATTCGCTACCACCCCGACGTCACCCTCGACGAGGTCACGGCGCTTGCGGCCTGGATGACGTGGAAGTGCGCCGTCGCGCAGCTGCCGTTTGGCGGCGGCAAGGGCGGCGTTATCTGCGATCCGACGAAGATGTCGATGCGCGAGCTCGAGGCGCTGACCCGACGCTACACCGCGGAGATCATCGACGCCATCGGGCCGGACAAGGACGTGCCGGCGCCGGACGTCAACACCAACGAACAGGTGATGGCGTGGTTTTCCGACACTTACTCGATGCACGTCGGCCACACCTCGACGTCGGTCGTCACCGGCAAGCCAATCGAGATGGGCGGCTCGCTCGGCCGCCGCGAAGCCACCGGCCGCGGCGTGATGATCGTCGCGCGCGAAGCGGCAAAGCATCTCGGCTTTGATCTCAAGGGCTCGCGTGTCGCGGTGCAGGGCTTCGGCAACGTCGGCTCGATCGGTGCGCAGCTAATCGCGCAGCAGGGAGCAAAGATCATTGCCGTCACCGACTGGAAGGGCGGCGTCTACAACGCCAAGGGCCTCGACGTCGACAAGCTGATCGCGCACGTCAAGCAGCACAAGACGGTGGCCGGGTATGCCGACGCCGACGCGCTCGGCCAGAAAGACGTGTTCAAGACCGAGGCGGAGATCCTGATTCCCGCGGCGCTGGAAAAGCAGATCACCGCCGAGAACGTCAACGACATCAAGGCGAAGCTAATCGTCGAAGGCGCCAACGGCCCGACGACGCCGGAGGCGCATAAGGCGCTGCACGACCGCGGCGTCTTCGTGGTGCCCGACATCCTCGCCAACGCCGGCGGCGTCACGGTTTCCTACTTCGAGTGGGTGCAGGACCGCCATGGCTACTTCTGGACCGAAAAGGAAGTAAACGAACGCCTCGAGGCGAAGATGTGCGAGGCCTTCAACGCGGTGCTCGAGACCGCCCAGAAGTACAAGGTCGACATGCGCACCGCCGCCTACATCGTCGCGATCAATCGGGTGGCGATCGTGACCAAGCTGCGCGGGATGTACGCGTAAGCAGATCCGCCAATTGGCCGACGGGCGATCATCGTCCCGCTTGCCCGATCGTGTGTACTAGGACGTCAGTCGGAATGCCAGAAGCTCGGTCACGGGCTTCTGGCCTTCTGCGGTCGCCGTGATTTCCAGCAAGTATTGGCCCGCCGCGAGATTGGCGAGCGGCAAGTCGATCTCGGCGGCCTGGCCGGTTTCGCT
>DASVFC010000599.1:0-3277 GCA_036380235.1 Vicinamibacterales bacterium | reverse complement strand
GCTCGAAGAACAACGTCGCGCCGCGGAAGCCGCCGCGCTCGAAGAACAACGTCGCGCCGCGGAAGTCGCCGCGTTCGAAGAGCAACGTCGCGCCTCGGAAGCTGCTGCCCTCGAAGAACTGCGTCGCGCCGTGGAATCTGCCGCGCTCGAGGAACAACGTCGCGCTGCGGAAGTCGCTGCGCTCGAAGAACTACGTCGCGCGGCAGAAGCGGCTGCGCTTGAGGCACAGCGTCGCGCGGCAGAAGCCGCAGCGCTCGAGGAACAACGGCTCGCTGCGGAGGCTGCCGCACGCGAAGAACAACGCCGCGCTGCCGACGCCGCTGCCGCAGAGCACGAAGCGCAACGCGTTGCCGCTGAAGATGTGGCACGGGTGCTGGCCGAGCTCGTCGCCGAGCCGCGGCTGAATCACGAGCCGGTCGTTGAGCCGCTCATTATTCCCAACACGCTGGTGGCCGCCGGCATCGAGGTCGTCAGCAGCGACGCGCCGGAGCGCGAAATCCAGCACACGATCGCCGCGCAGATTCCAGAACCCATCGCACCGCACATCGCCGAGCCGGCCGCTGTCGCACCACCGCCGGTGGCGCAGGTGCAATCACTGCCGCCGCTTGAGACGTTCCAGCGCCTGGCCGATCCGTCGGTTGTGCCGTTGACGCGGACGGTGCGCATCGAAGTGCCGCCGCGAGTGCCGCCATCGCGCAGCACAGACGTCGAGCGGTTGCTGCGAATTGCCGCGGCGCGCGGCGCCTCGGCCCTGTTCGTTACTTCCGAATCACGTCCTTACATCCGTGTCGAAGGGGACATCCGCCAGCTCGAAGGCGAGCCGGTGCTGTCGCGCAGCGACGTCGAAGCCGCGATCGTCGATATCGCGCCGGAGAGCGGGCGCGAACCGAGCGGCAAGGGCGAAGTAGCCGAATGGCTCCGCGAATATCCGGAGCTTGGCCGCATCCGCTGCACCACCTTCAACGATCAGCGCGGCCCCGGCGTGATCCTGCGCATGATCGCAACGCGCGCAGCCACGGCGGAATCGCTCGGGCTCCCGCCCGAGGTGCAGGCGCTCGCCACCGAGTCCCAAGGCCTCGTGCTCGTGGCCGGCCCGCGCGCCAGCGGCAAGTCGACTTTGCTGTCGGCGCTGGTCGACCTTATCAATCGCCAGCGTGCGGAGTTCGTGATTACCCTCGAGCGCCAGATTCGCCTGGTGCACGACAACCGATCGGCGCTGGTCAGCCAGCGCGAGATCCGGGGCGGCGCCGACGAAGCGCTCGCCGCGGCGCGCTCGGCGCTCCGTGAAGGCCCCGACGTTTTGGTGATCGACGATCTGATTTCGCCGCACATGGTGCCGCTGCTTCTTACGGCCGCGTCCGAGGGCATGCTGGTGTTCGTCTCGATCGCCGCGCCATCGACGTCGGATGCCGTGCAGCGATTCATCGAGTTGGCCGCGCCTGAAATGCGCGGCGCGGTGCAGACGGCGATGGCCGAATCATTCCGCGGCGCGGTGGCGCAGACGTTGTTGAAGAAGAGCGGCGGCGGCGTGATCGCGGCGCGCGAAGTGCTGCTGGCCACCGCGCCGGTCACGCGCGTGATTGGTGAAGGCCAGCTGGAACAGCTACCGGACGCGCTCGAAGGTGGGCGCCAGCACGGCATGCAGTCGTTTGCTGAAACGCTCGTCGATTACGTGCGCGGCGGCTCGGTGGACGTGCGCGAAGCGTTCCGCAAGGCGCCCGATCGCGACCGCCTGCTCGCCGGACTTAAGCGCGACAACATCGACACCAGCCTCGTCGAACGGCTCGCTTAAAGAGAAGTTCCCGGATCTCGGTTCCCGGTTCCCGGTACAATTCGCCAATGGCCGACGTCGCGCTCATCCGCAAGCGAATCCATACTGAAATCGAAAAGGCTCGCCGCGATCAGGCCGAGCGCCGCGCGCGTACGGCGGAAGCCGCCCGCGCCTACGAAACGTTCCTCGACACCGCCGCCGTGCCGGTGTTTCGCATGTTCGCCAACGTGCTGAAGTCGGAAGGGCTGCCGTTCGAAGTGATGACGCCAGCCGGCGGCGTGCGCCTGCAGTCGGAGCGCCATCGCGAAGACGCCATCGAGATGGAGCTCGACACCACCGCCGATCCGCCCGAGCCGTTAGTCACCGTCACGCGCGTGCGCGGCAGCCGCATCGTGCAGAGCGATCGAGGCGTCAAGGGCAGCGTTCCTCTCATGCAGCTCACCGAGAACGACGTGGTAGAAATGCTGATCGAAGAACTGCGCCCCTGGCTGCGGTAGAGCAACGAGCAATGCGCAATGGCTCAGACGACGCGTTTAGCCTTTAGCTCTTTGATCGCACCTTCGTCGTAACCAAGTTCCTTCAACACAGCGTCGGTGTGTTGCCCGAGCACTGGCGGCGGGGTCCGCAGGCTGGCCGGCGTCTCCGACAATTTGATCGGCGCGCCAATCACCCGCGTCGCGCCAATGGTGGGATGCATCATCGTCTCGACCATGTTGCGGGCCGCCAGTTGCGGATCGTTCAGCATCTGGCCGATATCCCTGACCTCGCCGTTCGGCACGCCGGCAGCGTTCAGAATCGCAATCCATTCGGCCGATGTCTTGGTGCGGAAGACTCGATCGATCGGCGGACGCATCGCTACGTAGTTCAGCATCCGATCCTTGTTCGTGGTGAAGCGCGGATCGGCGGCGAGCTCCGGAAGACCGATGGCCGGGCAGAAGCGCTGCCAGATTGGATCGTTGCCCACCGCGATCACGATCTCGCCATCGCTGGTGGTGAACGTTTCGTAGGGCGCGATGGTGGCGTGGCGATTACCCTGCCGCTTCGGCGTTTCGCCGGTCGTGAACCAGTTGCCCGCCTGGTAGGTGAGTAGCGCCGCGGTGGTGTCGAGCATGCCGATGTCGACGCGCTGCCCGACGCCAGACCGCTCGCGCGCGAGTAGCGCCGCGGTGATGCCTTGCGCGCAATACAGGCCCGATACCATGTCGGTGATCGCAACGCCGAGTCGATAACCGGGACGATCCTCGTCGCCAGTGACGCTCATTAACCCGCCTTCAGCCTGCATTACGGCGTCGTAGCCGGCTTCGTCTCGCCGCGGTCCGGTCTGGCCGTAGCCGCTGATCGATGCGTAAACCAGCTTCGGAAATCTCTTGTGGATCGCCTCCCAGCCAAGGCCGGCGCGATCGAGCGTGCCCGGGCGAAAATTCTCGACGAAGACATCAGCGCGGTCGATTAGCCGCTCGAGCACCTCGCGGCCTTCGGCCGGCTTGAAATCCACCGTCACGCTTT
>DASVFC010000598.1:0-2745 GCA_036380235.1 Vicinamibacterales bacterium | reverse complement strand
GACTGATGATTCGCGCCGACCTTGACGTTGTGCGCGCCGGTCACATAAGAGAGCGATCCCTGGTAGACGAAGCGGTCGGGATAGTTGCCCAGCTGCGCGCTTGACGCGTTCCAGAGGTATCCGGTGCTGGTGTCGTTCTTGCGGACGTTGCGGTACCACGCGTCGGTGCCGCGCTCGGCCAGCACGCCAGGCTGGTAGAGGTTGTCGTAGCGCTCGCGATTAAATGAGAAGCCGGTCTCGAGCAGCAGCTTCGACGATAGCGTCGACGTGTACTTTGCCGACCCGGTCTGGAAGGTCGGCGTGTTCCAGATCACCGACGCGGTGCGCGGGTCGGTGAGCGAGCCCATCGCGTGGCCGCGCAGGCGGAAGGCGCGATCCGTATAGAACGCGAACTTGTTGCGCTCTGATGCCTGCCAGGTCAACCGGATCACCGGGTTGTTCATCTTCTCGTCGGAGATGCCCTGCTCGCACTGCACCTGGCCGGTCTGGCACTGGCGGAAGCCGACCGGGAACGGCACGTTATCCGGCGTGTAGTAAGTGTTGGCGATTGGCCGATCGTACTTGGCGCGTCGGAACGCGCCGAAGAACCACAGCTTGTTGCGCAGGATCGGGCCGCCCTGTTCGACGTTCCACTCGTAGAAGTTGTCGATCTTGTCGACGGCGGTGACGTTCAGCGCGCGCAGGTCGTCGGTGAGGTTGTCGCCCTGCCACTCCTTCGGCGACTTGAAACCCTTGAACCCGCCGCGCCACTGGTTGCCGCCGTCCTTCGGGATCAGGTTCATGTTGACGCCGCCGGTCAACGTCTCGGCGTTGCCGCCCGCGGTCTGGTAGACCGCTTCCTGCGTCATCGATTCGTTGTGATACGCCTGGACGGCGCCGTCGCCCATCAGGCCGTTGGTCATCATGCCGTCGACCAGCACCACCGTCTGCGCGCCGCCCTGGCCGCGCACCGCGAAGTAGGTCTGCTGCATCGCGCGCGAGCCGCCCACGTCAGGAACGTTGAGCGTCACGCCGACAACCAGCTGGCCGAGGCCCTGGATCGTGCCCGCGGTCGGCACCGCGCTCAGCACCTCGCGCGTCAGCACCTGCTGCTTGGTATTGCTCTGCACGTCGACGACCGGCGACGCGCCGGAGACCGTCACCGACTCCTGCAACGTGCCGACGCCGAGCTCGATGTTGATGGTCGCAGTGAAGTTGCCTTCGAGATCGACTTCACGCGTCACGGTGTTGAAACCGGGCAGCGTGAACGTCAGCGTGTAGCGGCCGGGCCGCAAATCAACGATGCGGTATTGGCCGTTTTCATCGGTGATCGCCGACTTCACTTTTTCGATGAGCACGGGGCTTGCCGCTTCCACCGTGACTCCGGGCATCACCGCGCCTGATGTGTCTTTGACAGTTCCCGTAAAAACGCTCTGCGCACGCGCTGCCGCGGGCAACAGAACGAGGCTTGCCAGTACAAGCAAGAACGTTCGTGCAACCAACCTTCGCGCCATCTTGTTCCCCCAATCAGCGACCGAATGCACTCACAACACGTCCGCCGCTACGAGACGTGGAGTGCTCCTCGCCAAAAGCACACTGACGTTACCTGTGTGCAGAGAACGCGTCAATTGAGAAGTGAGTTTCAGACGATCCGGAATCTTGGAGGGACATCGAGTTGATCTCGCGACGATCGATGCGCGAGATCAACTCGATCGATGCGCGGAACTAATGACCGGTGTTGCCGGGCTTGACGTTCACCTTGAAATACACCGTCGACCAGCAGCACTGGAAGCCGCCGCCGCCAACGCCTGAAGAGTCGTTGCCCTCAACGCGGATCAGGTATTCACCAGGCAGCGAGAACGTTGCGTTCGCGGTGGCCTTGCCATCCTTGCCGATCGTCGGCGTGTTGTCGTCGAACTTCACGTCGCCGGGACCGCGGAACTTCGTCATCGTGACGGACAGGCGCGGACGTTGCGGCGCACCGGAAGCGGCACCCGTGGGAGCGGCGCTGCCGCCGCCCGTCGCCGGCTCTTCGTGGCCGTCGTCGCTGATCCACACAGATAAAGGAATCGCTTCGCCGGCGGCGCCACTCACCGGCTGCGCCGCCGAAAGTGGTTGCGGCGGGCCGGTGTGTTCCTTCCCCGCGGGATCGAACTTGAACACCGGCGGCTTGTTGCCCATGGCGGCATCGAGGAACGGTTCGATCTGATAACCCTTGGTCAGGCCGAACGGAATGGTCACGGTCTTGCCGTTGGTTGTGAGCGTCCAGGTCAGCTTCTTGTCGCCGAAATCTTTCGGCACGCGAATCGACGTCGTGCCCCAGCCGCGGCCGACGAGGAAGTGCGTCGGCTGGCCCTGATCCGGACCGCCCGGCTCGATGCGGTTCTGCGGACCGATCGGCACATCGAGAATCTGTTTCTTGTTGCGGTTGTAGTAGCCGATTAGCAGCGTGTAGGTGCCATCGGGATTCTGGTACCAGCCTTCGAATGCGGGATAAACGTTGAGGCCCGCGTCCTTGAGCGGTTCCATGACGAGTTCCTGCTGGGCGTAAACCCCAGCACCCGCCGCACAGCCGGCGATTACGGCCGCGGCGGCAAAGCGCCTCACTTGCGACAACGACAACATGCGAGTTTCTCCAGACAAACGAAGGGGCGCCGATAGTACGGCGCCCCTGGTTTAAAAACGATGACTCACTACTACTGCTGTTGCTGGCGGTCGGTGGTGGCCGACATCTTCTGCTTGCGCGCCTCGACTTCCTTGTTGAAG
>DASVFC010000597.1:0-4355 GCA_036380235.1 Vicinamibacterales bacterium | reverse complement strand
CGACAACGTCAAGCGGCTGTTCGAGACGAACGTGTTCGGCCTCTTGAACGTGACGCGCGCCGTGCTACCGAGCATGCGCGAGCGGCGGCGGGGGCACCTTGTGAACATCGCATCTGTTGCGGGCTACAGCGGCTATGCCGGCTTTGGAGTCTATTCAGCGACGAAATTTGCGGTCGAGGGGTTGTCGGAAGCGCTGCATCTCGAGCTCGCACCGCTGGGCATCCATGTCACCATCGTTGAGCCCGGCTTCTTTCGCACCGACATTCTGGATCATGCCAAGTCGCTCATCGAAGCCGACATCCGGTTCGCGGATTACGATGCCACAGCGGGCGCTGTGCGCGCGTTTGTCCCACAAATCAACCACAAGCAACCAGGAGATTCCGCGAAACTGGCCCATGCGATCATTGAACTCGTGAACGCGCCGCATCCCCCGTTGCGCTTGCCCCTTGGCACCGACTGTCTGCAGCGCATCGCCGAGAAAGATGCCCTCGTGCAGCGCGAGCGCGAGTCGTGGCGCGCGATCGCCGCCTCCACCGATGTCTAACCCAGGATAACGATAACGAACTTCGCTCTCGGTCCGGACGGCGTCGACTATTCCGTCGGCTGGGGAAGCGTAGACGAGGGGCTGGAGGAGGAACCTCGCCGGTCCCACCTCCAGCAGTTCCTACGCCTTAGTTGATGCGCTCGAGCATATTCTTGAACGCTAACAGCGTGGCCGGCGATGTGGCCGGGTTCAGGCGTGCTGCCTCGACCTGCGCCATCACCGTTCCGAACGCTGTATCCGGCCCACCCACGCCGTCGGTGTCAACCATCGTCGTCAACGTGAAGGCACCGTCCGCGAAATTCAGCCATGCGGCAAGCAGTTGCCGATCCAGCAACTGAGTCGCCGACCCACCGTTCTGGCTGACGGCCAGCACGTTAAAGGCTTTTTGCACCGTCGAAATATCGTTCGCCTCGTTGAACACCGTGCTCATGTAGGCAACGATGAGCAGGTAGCATTGGCGCCGCGACTCGCTCAGCGCGGTCGGACGCGGGCGGTAGTTCGTCTGCCAATCGCCGGCGCCGCGGGCCACCGTGTTGCTGCCGCCGACGATCACCTTGACGGTCGCCGACGCCGATCCGGCGTCGTCATCCTGACTCTGGAAGCCAACCGTATAGAGACACGCCTGGCCGAACGTATGGCTCGTCGCATCGGTTACGTCGCGCGGGTTGATCGATGGGCTCGGGTCAGGATCGATTGCGGGCGGCGCGTTCAGATACGCCGTCACCGTATCGGCGGTGCCGTCGGCCCACGTCCAACGTGCGGTGAGGTCGTCGCTGCCAGGATCGGTCGAGCGCGCGGAGAATGCCGTGGGCTGACCTTCCTTGGCGATGATCGTCGCTACGCCATTGACCATGGTCGCGCTCGACAGATCGATGGTCGCCGTCGGGTTGGTGTTGGTGACCGTCGCGGTGCGTACCGCGCAAGGTGCCGACGTCGAGTCGTCGTCGCGGCCGCATACCGTGACGGTGAAAACGCCGTCGTCGCCATAGGTGTGGGTAGCCGAGTAGGTGAGCGTCGCGCCGGGCTCGGAGTTCTCGAGCACGCCAGTGGCGGCAGACGTCGTTCCATCGCCCCAGTCCACCGTGGCGGTCAGTGGATCCAGCCAACCCGCATCCGATACGAGGCCCGAGATGCTCGTCGTGGTGTTCTCCGTGACCGTGGTTATCGCGGCGAGGCTGACGGTGGGCGCCACGTTGGTAACGGTCACGACGGCGTCATCATCGGCGAAGGCACCGTGTTGATCGGTCACGCGGACTCGCACGACGAACGCGCCGTCCCGGCCAACGCGCGTAAACGTCGGCGTTTGGCTGGTCGAGTCGTCGAACTGGCCGTCGTCATCAAGGTCCCAGGCGTAGGTGAGGGTCGAGCCCTGCGGGTCTGACGAGCCCGCGGCCGACAGCGCTTTATAGGTTCCTTCGGCAGTGGAGTACGGCCCTCCGGCATCAGCCGTGGGCACGAAGAGCCCCAGCGCAGTTCGGAGGTTCGGTAAAGGACCGATGTGGTCGCTGCCGGTCTGCGCCGTGCCCGTCGCCACCAGCTGGCTTCGCACCTGCGTCGGCGTCATCAACACGCCCTGTTGCTGCGCGATGCTCGAGAGAAGCGCGGCAGCGCCCGAGACGATCGGGCTCGCGCTCGACGTCCCCCCGAAGCTATTGGTGTACGCGTCGTTGCCCATGCTGACGCCCTGCAGGTCTACTCCGTAGCCCGACGTGACCACGCACTGGCCCCAACCCTGCAGATTGACGCGACTGCCGTAGTTCGAGAACGACAGCCGACCTCGCGCCGGGTTCGAGCATCCGGGCGCGCCGCCCGCGCCGACGATGATCGCACCCGAATCGGCACGGCCGGCTGGAAACGCGTTTGGATCGCCATCACCGTATTCGGTGCCATCCAGGTCCTGGTTGCCGTTGCCGGCAGCCTCGACGACGATGATGCCAGAGGACGTGGCGGAAACAATGGCGTCGTAGAAGGCCTCCACCCACTCCACCGCTACGCAACCAGTCTGGCCGCTGCTGTCGCAGCCTCCGTTGGCGCCCTCCGTCTGCTGCTCGATGAGCATGACGTCGCCGGGATTGAGGTTGCTGGCCGCGATGTTGATGGCGTCGGCCAGGTCGTAGTCGCCGTCATCGTGCGCGTTCACCACGCCCATCCACGCCGCGAACGCCAGTCCCAGAACGCCAAGGCCGTTGTCGCGGCCCCAGAGTTGGCCGAGCACTGCCGTACCGTGGTCATTGTTGCTGAAAGGATCGGTGGGAGTCCCGTTGGCGATGACGTTCACCCCGGCAAGATCTTCGTGGTTCGTGTTCCAGCTGTACTCGATGTCGATGATGCGCACGTTGGCACCGGTGCCGCCGGGAAACGCCGCCGCGTAGACGGCATCGATACCATCGGTTGCCGCGTCGCGGTAGCCCTGCTGCGCCGAGAAGTCGGGGGTCACCGGCATGGGTGCGGGACGCGGCTGTCGATACGCAGTCTCGACGATGTCCAACGCCCTCAAGTCGGCGATCACGCCGTCGACATCAGTCCCTGGGCGCAGACGCAGGCGATACCAGAGATTGAGATCGGCCGTTTTCCGGCCACCGCGCGCCTCGGCGCGACGCCGTTGCTCATCGAGTGCCGCCTCTGACCGCGAGAATAGTCGCTCGAATCGAGTGCCCGGATATCGGGCGAGCACAGCGTCGAGCCCGCTCAGGTCGTCGTTGCCGACGGACACCAGCCGGCCGCCGCGAAGGCGTATCGACGTACCCTCCCGGACTTTGACGTGAAGCGCGAGTCGCTCGTTGTTCTGGCTCGCCTGGCTGGGCGCCTGGCCTCGGCTCGATTGCGCCGTGGCAGATGTCCCGACCATAGACGCGGCTATCGCCGCGACGACAAGCGCCGCGAGCGTTCGTGACAGTGCAGCGGGCAGTCCCATGATTCCTCCAGGCTCAGAAACGGATTTGCGCGGCTGACGTCCTTGTGAAGGGCGCCCGGTTCTCCGCCACACCCGGATCAAACGCGGGCGGCAGAGAAATCGAACAGAGGTCGCTCAAATTGACCAACGTCGCGCGGGGCTCATGATGGACCGCGGCATCTTGCCTGCACCATTACCCATACGGGGCGGCGAAACGATTGCGAAGTGGCGCTCCGACGATGCACTGAGACGAAGAGGAGTGGCAATTCCTGCGAAGACGAGCTTGACGCCACTTCGGGTCGCGGAGATTATTGGCGAGCATTCGCGAAAGGATGGTTATGCCGAAGTTCGTTATCGAGCGCACTGTTCCCGGTGCCGCGCAGCTAACCGACGGCGAAATCCGCGAAGCGTCGCTCCGATCGCTCGAAGTGCTCCGAACGCTGGGGCCCGACATTCAGTGGATTCACAGCTTCATCTGCGACGATAAGATCTACTGCATCTACTTTTCCCCTGACGAGCGGCTGATCGTCGAACACGGCCGATTGCTCGGGCTGCCAGTAGATCGCGTCGAGGCGGTGCGGCGGATGGTTGATCCGACCAACTACGAGCTGCCCGCACGGGTTACCGGTCCGGGCGTGAGCGCGTAACGCACGGCCTCGTCCGCCGTCATACGCAGGCCGGCGGTCCACTGTGACTGAGACTGCTCGGCATCGATCGCCTGAAAGGCGATGTCGCGCGTCTGCTCCAGCGTGCGAACGTCCCGCTCCCGGGCACGTGCTCCGGTGGCCTGATACAGGACGGTGGCCGCCGCCGCCAGGGTGATCGCGCGGGCCGGTGCCCCGAGCTGCAACGCCAGCCGCGCGAAGCCTGCGAGCGCGGACGCCATGCCGCGCTTATGGTGCAAGTCGCGGAATCCTT
>DASVFC010000596.1:0-6010 GCA_036380235.1 Vicinamibacterales bacterium | reverse complement strand
GTGAAACTCTTCTAGGGCACCGTGCGGCGGCTGTTCAACCGGCTCCATCCCATCACGATGCGATAGATCGCCCAGATGCCGAGGATGAAGAAGCCGACCGCCCAGATGCCGAAGCCGACGATCACCAGCGTCAGCGGCAGTCCCGCCAGGAAGATCAGGATCGCCCACAGCATCGCGAACCAGAACGTGCGGATCTGCCACGTGAAGTGCGACTCGAGCCACGTACCGCGCGCGTCGCCGCGCTTCACGTAGTTGATGATCACCGCGATAATCGACGGCCAACCGAACAGAAACGCCCCGACCACGCTCGATGCGCCAAACGCACCAATCGCCAACCCAAGGGCATGCAGTGCGTAGGTCACTTGCGTCATCGTTATCAGCGAAGGCTCAGGATCCCGATATGCGGTGGCACCAGTCATCGTCGTATGTCCCCCGTCAAGAGTAACTTCCCCTCAAGCGCCTGGTCCCCCTCAAGCCTCGGGTTCCCCCTCACGTATCGGGCCCGCTCACGTATCGGGCCCCCTCAAGCCTCGGGTTCCCCTTCACGCATCGGCCCCCGTCAGAATCGCAGTACGTTCTCGAGAGACCAGAAGACCAATGGGGCGTCCGTGAACCAGCGCTGCACTGCACCGCCGCCCCACATCGTGCCGACGTACGCGCTGACCGACCAGAATTTCTTTATTGGCACGGCCACAGTGCCTTCAAGCACCGTGCCGAGTGACGTTTCGCCGCCGGCATGGCGCCCCGAGTAACCGAAGAATCGGTCACCGCTGGCCGTGGCGCCGCTGCCTTGATACCAGAGATCGCGGCCGCTGGCGAGCGTAAGCCCATGTACTTCGATACGCGCATTGAAGCGGCGGGGTTCAATCCACAACTGCGCAAACACGTCGCGCACGTTCATCTGCGAGTAGACGGCCGACAGCGCATACTTGCGTGACGTCGGCAGCATCTGGAAGAACGTGGTGTGATGGCCGTCGCCGGCGTCGCCATCGCCCGACGCCCACAGGTAGCCGCCGCGCAGCCACGGCTTCCCGGCGGACTGCGTCCAGCGATGACCGCCCTCCAGCGCCGCGCTGCCGGCGCGATGCGGCATCCCATACCAATCTCCCAGTTGCCCGACGCCCCACAACACGACGTCGAACTCGCCGCGGGCGGAGGCGATCGTCTGCGCATGCGATCCACCGAGTGAGGTGATGGTCACATCCGGAGGGCGATCGGTGGTCAGCCGGTTGTCGACCACGGCCATCCTGCGCTGCCGCTTGTCGCGATAGGCGTGCACAAACGCCTGCGACTCGCCGCTGTTCGTCGTGTGCGTGGCTGATGCGGTCGCCAGCCTGATGCGCGTCATCGTGAGGTTGGTCGATTCTTCGTAGCCGCCCTGCGTCGGCATGAACGCGCCGCCGGTGAAATGCCAGGGACCGCGATCGAAGTCGACACGCGCGCCGTCGAACCTGCGCTCGTAGAACGAGTCATCAAAATCGCCGATCAATCGTGACTCGATGCGCTCGCGAACCAGGCGATTGATCGATTGGGTTCCGAGCGCCATGCGGCCGACGGTGAACGAGCGCTTGCGATCGGCGGATTTCATCCGCAGCGTCAGCTCCCCCAGGTACAGCTGGTAGCTGTAACGCACTCCGGTGGCGGCAAAGTAGAACGCCCCGGGCCCGAGCGCGCCCGGCCCGATCGCCCTGGTTGGAAGATTTTCGATGCGGACGTAATTGAACGCGCCGCTCAGATCGAAGCGTCGCCCGTCGATGCGGACGCCGAGCTCCGCGCGATCGCCGATGAAGGTGTAATCGGGATCGCCCACGGCTTCCGGAGGCAGATCGGCACGCGGCTCGAAATAGCTCCACGACTCGACACGGGTGACGTTGGAGATCGAGCCGGTGACATGGGGCTGTGCACCCGCGACGACCGAAAAGCAAAACACGAAGGACACGAAGGGCACGAAGAACACTTTTCTAAATGCCACGATCTCGCTCAGCAGCACTGGCGTTTAGAAAGTATTCCTTCGTGCCCTTCGTGTCCTTCGTGTCTATACGATCTCGCTAAGCAGCAATCAGCCGCGAAGGAGGCGGTTCACTTCGTCCCAGTTGACGACGTTCCACCACGCACCGAGGTAGTCGGGGCGGCGATTCTGGTACTTCAGGTAGTAGGCGTGCTCCCAGACGTCGATGCCGAGGATCGCCTTCTTGCCTTCCATCAACGGGTTGTCCTGGTTCGCGGTGCTGGTGACTTCGAGCTTGCCGCCGTTGTCTACGACCCACGCCCAGCCGCTGCCGAAACGCGTGGTGCCGGCCTGGTTCACCGCGGTCTTGAACTTCTCGAAGTCGCCGAACGCGCTGTTGATCGCATCGGCCACCGCGCCCTTCGGCGCACCGCCGGCGTTGGGGCCCATCAGCTTCCAGAAGAACGAATGGTTCCAGTGGCCGCCGCCGTTGTTGCGCACCGCGGTGCGAATGTCTTCGGGGACGGTGTTGATGTTCTTGATCAGGTCGTCGAGGCTCTTGTTGTGCAGCTCGGGGTGCTTGTCCAACGCGGCATTCAGGTTGGTCACGTAGGCCTGATGATGCTTGCCGTGATGGATCTGCATCGTCTGGCTGTCGATATGCGGTTCAAGGGCGGCGGCGTCGTATGGCAGCGCCGGAAGGGTGTGCGGCATGAAGCAGTCTCCTGATGAGGTCCACCTCCGCGCGCCTACGGCGCGCTTCGGCGGATCAATCTAGCGGATAGCGAGCATCCGATCCAAGGCGATCTTAGCCCACTTCTTCTGCTCTTCCGGCACAACGATCTCGTTGACCACCTCGCCGTCGACCAGCGAATCGAGCACCCATAGCAGGTGATTCGGCGACACGCGGAACATGGTCGAGCACAGGCAGCCGAACTGATCGAGTGAGACAACGGTTTTGGCGGGCGCCACCTCTTCCGCAAGGCGATGGACGAGATGGACTTCCGTCCCGACGGCCCACTTCGATCCCGGCGCGCCCTTGCGTACCTGGTCGAGGATGTACTCGGTTGAGCCGCTGTCGTCCGCGGCCTGCACGACGTCGAATGGCACCTCGGGATGCACGATCACGCGGATGCCGGGATGCTCTCCCCGCACCTTTTCGATCTGCTTCGTCGAAAAGCGGACGTGCACGGAGCAATGGCCCTTCCACAAGATCAGCCTCGCGGCGTCGAGTTGCTCGCGCGTGAGCCCGCCGAACGGTTCGTGCGGATCCCACACCACCATCTGATCGAGCGGCACGCCCATCTTGAACGCGGTGTTGCGGCCGAGATGCTGGTCGGGCAGGAAGAGAATCTTGTCCTTCTGTTTCCACGCCCATTCCAGCGTCGCCGCGGCGTTCGAAGACGTGCACACGGTGCCGCCGTTTTCGCCGACGAGGGACTTAATCGACGCCGCCGAATTGATGTACGTCACCGGCACGACGCGGTTCGCGAGGCCAAGCTGCGTCAGTTCCTGCCAGCAGATCTCGAGTTGATCTGCCGGCGCCATGTCGGCCATCGAGCAGCCGGCGGCAAGATCGGGAAGGATCACACGCTGATGCGGCAGCGCGAGGATGTCTGCGCTCTCCGCCATGAAGTGCACGCCGCAGAACACGATGTAGTCGGCTTTGGGATGCTTCGCGATGGCGTTGGCGAGCTTGTACGAATCGCCGGTGTAATCCGCAAAGCGGATCACTTCGTCGCGCTGGTAATGATGTCCGAGGATCACGAGGCGATCGCCGAGTGCCGCCTTCGCCGCTTCGATGCGAACCGCCATCTCGTCGTCCGGCAATCCGAGGTACGCCTCGGGCAACGGTTGACGCTCGCGAATCGACGCCTTCTCGACCTCGTTCAGGACCGGCAGGAATGTGCTCATCGTTGTTTGATAAACCCGTCGCCCTATCGACCTCGGTTGCTTGCAAACCGTAACTCGCCGAATGCGAGTGGAGCTTGCTTGCAAGCCGTAGCTCGCCGGAGGCGAGCGTAGGCTTGTGAAACTTTTCTCAATCTCCGGACATTAAAAAGACCGGGCGAACCCGGCCTTCACTACTTCGATGCCTACGCTACCGCGACAGGTACGCGAACGACGTTGTAGAGCGTATCGCGTTCAATCGGCTCGCGGCCGGCGTCCCAGATGAGCTGCTCGATGTCGCCGGTCGAGAGTGCCGTCGGCGTCGATGAGCCGGCCATGTGGTAGATCGTCTCTTCCTGCACCGTGCCGTCGAGGTCGTCGGCGCCAAACCACAGCGCCGTCTGCGCCACTTCAACACCGCAGGAGATCCAGTACGCCTTGATGTGATCGACGTTGTCGAGCATCAGGCGCGCCACGGCGTGAACCTTCAAGGTCTCGCTGGCCGACGGCGCCGGCAGCTTGCGCATCTGGTTGTTGTCTGGATGGAAAGCCAGCGGGATGAACGCCTGCAATCCGCCGGTGTCGTCCTGCAGCGCGCGTGTTTGCAGGAGATGATCGACACGCTCTTCGATGGTTTCGATGTGGCCGTACAACATCGTGACGTTGGTGCGCATGCCGAGGCCATGCGCGATGCGATGGATCGATAAGTAGCGCGCGCCGTCGCACTTGTCGTGGCAGATCTTCTGCCGCACGCGCGGCGCGAAGATCTCGGCGCCGCCGCCAGGCAGCGAATCGAGGCCGGCCGCCTTCAGCTCCTCGAGCACCTGCTTGTCGGTCTTCCCGTAGTGATCGGCGAAGAAGGCGATCTCCACGGCGGTGAAACACTTCAAGTGGATGCCGGGGCGAACCTGCTTGAGGCCCGACAACAGATCGGTGTAGTAGCTGAACGGCAGCCCCGGATGCAGCCCGTTGACGATGTGCACTTCGGTGACGGGTTGATCGCCGCGCTGCCGCAACTTTCCGATGATCTGGTCCACCGACATCGTGTGCGCGCCCGGCATCCCTTCCTTCAGGCGCGCGAACGAGCAGAACAGGCACGACGCTTCGCAGACGTTGGTCGCCTCGAGGCGGAGGTTGTGATTGAAGTAGGTGCGCGCGCCGTGACGCCGCTCACGCTCACGGTTGGCGATCCAGCCGAGCCCGAGCAGGTCCGGCGACTCGAACAGGCGGACGCCGTCCTCGAACGTTAAACGCTCGCGGGCGTTGACCTTCTCGGCGATCTTATCCAGGCCCGCGGTCTTGAGTCGTTGCAACATCTAGCCCGCCAATCCCATGACCTGGGCGCGCACGGTGCGCGTGCGCGGACCATCGAGCTCGGCGCACAGCAGGCGCTGCCACCGCCCCACCACCAGCTCACCACCACTGATCTGCATCGTCACTGAATGCCCAAGCACCATCGCCCGCAAGTGCGAGTCGGCGTTTTGCCGATCGCAGTCGGAATGATCGGGATCGTTGTGGCGGTAATAATCGCCGCGGCCGGCGACGCTTTCGAGAAACGTCTTGATGTCGGCGTCAAGCGCCACCTGCGACTCGTTAATGAACACCGAACACGTGGTGTGCATCGACCACATCGACAACAGCCCTTCCTTCACACCCGATCGGCGCACGAATGCCATCACCGTATCGGTGAGATCGACGATCTCGATGCGTTCGGAAGTATCGATATCGATGGTTTCGGCCACGACGGCAAGGCCGCCGACGCTCGCCGACGTGGTCTTGGCGACCGGCGTCTCTCGCACGGTGACCACCGAGCTCTTGGACATCCAACCCATTGTAAGACGCGGGCGGAACCCCCGTCGAACCTTCGTCGAACCCTCGTCGAACCTCCGTCAGAACCCTCGTCGAACCCCGTCGGCCCCCCGTGGAACGAGCGTGGTAACATTCGTTTTTTTGGGTGCCCGTTCGGCAAGGGAAGCTGGGTGAAAGTCCCACACGGTCCCGCCACTGTAAGCGGCGAGTAATGCCGCGAGTCAGGACACTTGCTGAAACCGGGTAATTTCACCTTGGGCGCGCGCGACGCCTGGAAGGCGAGTCGATCTGCTTTCTTCCCTCACCGCCGAACACGTCTGTTTTCGCTACGCCGCCACCGCCCCGCTGGTGGTGGATGACGTC
>DASVFC010000595.1:0-6068 GCA_036380235.1 Vicinamibacterales bacterium | reverse complement strand
GACTTGGGCCTTCGACTCGCGCGCAAAGGCGCTGCGGCGATCGAACTCCTCGCGGGACATCGCATTTTCGATACGCAGCCGCTCTGCGCGCTGCAGCTCGGATTCGGCGCGATCCACGACCGCTTCAGCACGGCTGCGCTCGGCGCGCAGCCGATCGACTTCGGCCTGGAACGGGCGCGAATCGATCTGCAACAGCACGTCGCCTTTGGTGACGACCGCACCTTCGTTGAACAGAACCTTCGAGACGTAGCCAGAGACCCGCGGTCGCACCGCGACGGCGTCGACGGCTTCCAGCCGGCCGGTGAACTCGTCCCATTCCGTGACCGGCTGCTCGAGGACGGTGGCCACGGTGACCTTCGGTGGCGGCGGCTCGCTGGGCTGCGCCGCGGCGCGGGCGCACGCCGCCGTGGATGCGAGTGCGAGAAGCGAAACCGCGGCGAGGAACACTGACGACCGACTACGGAGAGTTGATTGAACAGGCGATCCGATGTGCATGATGCCTGTAAGTCTGGCGGTCGCCGCGACGCCAAACAATCAGGCGGTGGCCGCATACCGCGCTGTGACGTTTGCCGCATTCGGCGCCGAACCGCTCGGACGATGAGAGGATCGTCCTTTTGGCCGATCAGGTGACGGGCCGGGTCAGTCGAGGCGCACCAAGCCGCGACGAGTCGCAATCTTGATCGCTTCAGTGCGGCTGGTGACGGCAAGTTTCTCGAACAGGTGGGCGAGATGGCTCTTGACCGTGCGCTCGCTGATGTCGAGCGCGTTGGCGATCTCTTTGTTTGCCTTGCCGTCTGCAAGCAACCGCAGCGTTGCCATCTCTCGCGGGGTCAGCTGCACTCGCGTCACGCCTTCAGCCAGCTTGGCCGCCGCCGCGGGCGCAATGTAAGTCTTGCCGGCAAGGACGTCGCGAATGCAGTTCACCAGATCTTCGGCGGCGATGTCTTTCAACACGTACGCCTTCGCGCCGGCCTTCAGGGCCTGCGAGATTTCGTCGTCGGTATCGTAGGTGGTCAGGACGATGACGCGCGCCTGCGAATCGCGCTCACGCAGGCGTCGCACCACTTCAACGCCTTCCATCACCGGCATTCGCAGATCCAGAACCGTGACGTCCGGCTTGTGCCGGTCGTAGGCGTCAAGAGCGTCGCGGCCGTTGTCGGCTTCAGCGACGACGCGCAGGTCGGGCTCCTGGTTGATGATGTTGGCGACGCCGGTCCGCAACAGGGCGTGGTCGTCCACCAGCAGCACGCGCGCCTTGGCCGCCGGCGTTGAGGCGTCAGGCGTTGCCATGAATCTGGGTGGGCAGCGAGGCCGGATGCCACGCCAGCACCACCTCGGTGCCGTTGCGCGGCGCCGTGACGACGGTTAGCGACGCGCCAATCCGCTCGGCGCGCTCCTGCATGATGGTCATGCCGAATCCCGACGACGGTGGATCGCTGGCAATGCCGCATCCGTCATCGGCGACCGACAGGCGCAAACCAATCGACTCCACCGTTGAAGCGCGGACCGTGATCTTGGCCGCTTGCGAATGTTTGACCGCATTGGTCAGGGCTTCTTGCGCGATCGCCACGATCTCGCGTTCCACACTGTCGCCAAATCGCGGCAGCGCATCGATGGTCAAGTCGATCGGCACCGCCGTGGTGCGCCGCTTCAATTCGATCAATCGCCGCAGCGCGGCGGCGACATCTTCGC
Organism: Vicinamibacterales bacterium; assembly: GCA_036380235.1. Taxonomy (GTDB): domain Bacteria; phylum Acidobacteriota; class Vicinamibacteria; order Vicinamibacterales; family UBA2999; genus 12-FULL-67-14b. The sequence goes on along the minus strand of DASVFC010000595.1, from coordinate 4,376 downwards.
TGTTGCCAACATTGGGACGCAGCGCTCCGACGGATTGGCGCGCCTGGCTGAGGTGCGTCCGCGCCAGGTCGATTGCGGTGGCGATGCTGCGCGCAATCGCCGGCGGCGGAGCCGCGGCCTCTCGCTGCGACGCCTGTAACAACATCAGGATGGCGGCAAAGCCCTGCGCCAGATTGTCGTGGATGTCGCGCGCCAGCCGGTTGCGTTCCTCGAGCGTCGCCTTGCGCCGCTCTTCGATGCGATTGTGTTCGACGAGACGGCTGTGATGCAGGGCCAGCGCGGCCTGGCGGGCGATCGCCTCAACCATTACCACGCGGTCCCAGTTGCCATCGACGGTGTTGTTAATCAGCCCGCATACCGTCATCCAGCCGAGCGTCCGCGAGCCGAGGCGAAGAGGCGTCGCAATTGTCGCATTCCATTCCATCTGGCAAGCGAAAGCCAGGATCTCGGGCGGCAAGCGATCGTCGTTGGCGGAATAGGTCACGGTCTGCGACCACCCCGGCTCGTACGCGACCAGATGCTCGGCCATCGCCTTCATGAACGCCAGCTTGCTCGCCGGCGTGTCGGGGCTGTGCTGCAACCCGGTCTTCGGAACGGTAAACAAGCGATCCTTGACGTAGCCAAGCCACAGCTCGCACTGCTGCGTGTCCTCATTCAGCAGCCACACCGCGCACGTGTTGCTCTCGGCTTCTTCGACCATGGTCTTGGCCAGGCCGCCAAAAAATCCCTCGATGTCGGGTTCGCGAACCAGCAGATCGAGCGCCAGCTTGACCACTTCGGTCTGCATGCTGGCGCTGCACTCCGCGCGGCTGCGTTCAAGCGACTCGCGCATCAGCGCCGCGCGCAGCACCTCGAGATCGTTCGACTGCAGCTCCAGCGGCGGTTGATAGCGGTACTCACACGCCGATTCGGCCGTGTGGTCCGCTGCCGGAGGGGCGTGCTGTGCAGTAGGCGTCATGGGATGCAACCTTCTTCAAGGATTATCCGCGACTTCCCGTCATAGAGCGAACGGTCTGATGGACGAACCTGGCATCGTCCAAAAGGCCGATAGCCGCGTGGATCGACCGCCGGGAGATGAGCTCGTTCGCGAGAGCGACCTCGTTGTCACGCTCCTGCCGGATTGTTTCGCGCCGCGCCGGGCGCGAAAGTAAAGGCACCCACAGGAGGGCTTTATGAATCGTTTCATTGCGGTGTTTCTTACGGTCGCGGCGGTCAGTGTCGCGGCTCCGGCTTTCGCTCAGGACGCGGCGCCAGGTCCGGGCAAGGTCGTCATCACCCTCATTCCCGGTGGCGCCACGTTCTTTACCGAAGCGGAAGACAATCCGCGTGGCCCCAGCTTCGGCAATTACGAGCTGGGCGGAAGCGTCACGGTCAACTTCAACCGTTACCTCGGCGTCGAGGGCGAGGTGAGCGGCAGCATCGGCGTATCGCAGGCGTTGCAGATCGGCGGCGCGAGCCTCGATGAGAAGTCACCGAACCTGCTCAACTACAACACCAACCTCGTCTTGTCGGCGCCGAATCGAACATCCGTCGTCCCGTACCTCACCGGTGGTGTGGGCGGGATGACGATGTTCGAGCGCGAGCCGCTGATCGCTGACGCCGAGACCTTCCTCACCGGCAATGTCGGAGGCGGTCTCGCGTGGCATGCCGGTCGTTGGGGTCTCCGCGGCGACTACCGCTTCATCGCCGTGCAATCGAAAGACGACGCGCCGCCGTTTTTCGGCACGGAGGAGCGGTACGGCCATCGCTTCTACGCCGGTGTGTTGCTCAACGTCGCGCGGTAACGCGGTGCGCGCCATCCTCGTTTGCATCGTGGAGGTCTTATGCGACGTGCATTGAACGTGGTTGGCGCGCTGTCCAATGTCGGCGCCCGTCCTTACCAGGACGGCGCCGCCAGGGATTTGCATCTGGCGCCGGGAGTATTGCGCGACCGGGGGTTGATCCCGCGGCTCGGCGCCATCGACATGGGTGATGTGATCGGCCCCGCGTATCACGACTTCATCAAGCCAGTGGGCGGCGTGAGGAACGAAGCGCAAGTGGCGGCGTATTCGCGCGCCCTGGCGAAGCGGATTGTGACGGCGACGGCACAGGGCGAGTTTGGTCTGGTCGTTGGCGGCGACTGCAGCGTCGTCCTGGCCTGCCTGTTAGCGGCGCGGCAGAAGACCGGCGATCGGTTGGGACTGGTGTATCTCGATGCGCACGCTGATCTGGGCGTCGGTGACGCCGAGGAGGCCGACGCCGCGTCGAACATTGCCCTCGCGCTCGCGACAGGCCGGGGACGATCGCCCCTGGCGACGCTCGCCGGTGACGGCCGGCTCGTGGACGAACGCCGCATCGCGCTGATTGGACGACGTGACACCGCTGATGAATGGCCTGCCGACCCGGCGCTGCCGGCGTCGCCAATATTGGAAGTGCCCAGTGCGCAACTTCGAAACGACGACTGGCTCGAGCTGGCGGCGATGACGCTGGAACGCGTCGCCGGTGGCGACGCGCGCGGCTTCTGGATTCAGCTGGACGTCGATGTATTGAACCCTTCGGTGATGCCGGCAGTTGAATCACCGCAACCAGGCGGCCCGACGCCGTCCGAGCTAAGCAGATTCCTGACGCCGTTGGTGCGCCACCCCAAGGCGCTCGGCCTGTCGGTTACTACCTACGACCCGGCCCTCGATCCGGATCGCTCCGGCGCGCGGGAGCTTCTTCGCATGCTCGAAGAATTGCTTGTGCATCGGCAGCTCGTACTCGATGACGACCGGCACACGGCTTAATGACGCGAAGGCCACCGCAGGTACGAAGCGCGGCTCGTGCGCAATGATACCGACCAGGTACTTACGCTAGTACGCGACGTTACCGAGGCCGCGCGAGCGGAGGCGGCGTTGCGGTTCGGCCCAAGGCTCGTAGTACCGAACTTCGTAATGCCCACACCGCTAGGCAGGTACGGCCTCGACGATGCTGACGACAGAGGTTGTTGGAACGATCCGCTGTAAGCGGAAGCCGGCTTTGTCGAGCAGCGCGGCGTACTCACGCCCGGTCCGCTCCTGGCCGCCGGGGAAGAGGAGCATCACGAGATCCTGCAGCTTGCCCTGGTGCGGTGTGTTGCCCTCGGGCAAGACCGTTTCGATGATGAGCAGGCGCCCACTGGCTCCCATTGCGCGCCGGCAATGCCCGAGAATCGTCAGGCATTGCTCCTCGTTCCAATCGTGAATGATGTGTGACAGCAAGTACGCATCTGCGCCGGCGGGCACGCCGTCGAAGAAGCTTCCCGTCTCGATCTTGACTCGCGTCTCGACGCCGTGCTGCCGCAACAACGCCGGTGCAGCGCCGACCACGTGCGGCAGGTCGAAAAGGATCCCGTGCAGCTGTGGATGCCGCGTCAGCAGCGCCGCGAGCATATTTCCGGTGGCGCCCCCGACGTCGACCACGGTGCCGATGCCGGAGAAGTCGTACGCCTCGGCAACGGTTGGCGGTTCGGCTCCGTGGAAACCGATCATGGCCTGGCTGAAGTGCGCCGCCTCGTCGGGCCGCGTCGCCAGGTAGTCGAAAATCGGCGTGCCCCACACGCGATCGAACGCGGGCTTGCCGGTCTCGAGCGAATAGCCGATCTCTTCCCACGTGCGCCAGAAAGCCGGGCCGCCGAAAGCGAGCAGCGTCGAACGTGCCGCGCCCGGAGCACCGGTCTTCAGCGCCTCCCCAAGCGGCGTCAGCGCGAATAGATGTGCATCGCCCTCGGTGACGATACCGAAATTTGCGAGGGTGCGAAGGAAACGATAGAGGCTCGGCACATGCGTGCCCGTTTGCGCCGCGAGCTGGTCGGCCGTACGAGGACCGTTCGCCAGGTGATCGGCCAACCCCAACTTGGCCGCGCCATAGACAGCGGCGGCTACCCAGCCACCAGCGCACATCTGAATCAGCTGCGCATGGGCGGGAACGATTGAGTCGGTTGTTGCGGTATCAGTCGGCACGTGAGGTCCTTTCAGCGGGTTACAGCGAATTTCACCAGAGGGTGCGCGCAGTATAGCCGAGCTGTGGTTTCACAAGCCGAACGGGCAGTGTTCGAGTCGTGTTTCGAAGGAATAGCCCAGGCGAGTGCCAAGGCATTCCGCCCTCATCACTACCCGATCTTCTTCAACACCATCGGTGCCTCTGCGCCTGGCGGCGCCGGCGGCGCCGGCTTGCCTTTCAACATCGTGAGTGTGGTTTGGACCTTCATCGTGCCGTCGGCCTCGAGCGAGCGCCGCTCGACGAGCGTTACCGCCGGCCCCGTGATCGTCGTCACCAGCACGTCGCCTTCCCAGCTGCTGGTGTAGACATTCTCGACAAACCCATTGGGGCCCTCAATCGTCTTCGGCGACGGCGTGCCGTCGAGCATGTACACCGTC
>DASVFC010000594.1:0-5416 GCA_036380235.1 Vicinamibacterales bacterium | reverse complement strand
GTTCGCTCAACGAGATCATGACCGGGTCCGTGGCGTCGTCTTGTTCGATGCCAAGCATCGCGCGTCGCGATCGAGACAGTGCGCGAATCCAGGCTTCCATCAGCTCCGGCATCCGGATCAATCGCAGCGTGTGGCCGGTGGGCGCGGTGTCGAAGATGATCAGATCGAAGCGATTGTCTTCGCCGCGAATCAGCCCGCCGATGCGGTCGAACAGCGCCATCTCCTCGGCGCCGGGCATGCTTGCCGCCAGATCGATCTGCTTGTTGGCTTCCTTGAGAATGTTGTGGCCGAACAGGCCCTTGATCTGGTCCTTGACGTTGGCGACGTAGCGCTTCGACTCGAACGCGCCGTCGATCTCGAGGCCGTGCAGGTTCGGCAACAACTGCACCGGCTCGGGACCGATCGATCGCTCGAAGATGTCGGAAGTGGAATGCGCCGGGTCGGTCGAGACGAGCAACACGCGCCTGCCGGCGTGGCTCGCGGCGAGAGCGATCGCCGACGCGCTCGTGGTCTTGCCGACGCCGCCCTTGCCGCCGAAGAACAGGACCTGCTTATCGATCAGCGCGCGTAAAGAAGCCATCGATCAGCAACACGGCAACGAGCCGAGGGGAGACTTGTCCATGCCCATGCGGCGGTGCCAGTGATGGAACTGCTCGAGCAGGTATGGATAGACGTCAAGCAAGTAGAGCGTGGCGGGGTTCGGGAGCCCGACGATCTCCATGTAGCACAGCAGCAGGAAGAGGTCGTTCAGCTCCGCCGCCTGCATCCGCAGTTCACGCTCGTACGCGCCATAGGCGGCGCCGTGAAAGAAATCACGGATGTTCTGCCGGATCGACACCGGCTGATCATATCGCGATGGCCTGATGGCCTGACGGCCTGACGGCCTGATGGCCTGATGGCCTGATGGCCTGATGGCCTGATGGCCTACATATTCAGCCAGTAACTGAACTTCACCAGGAAGGTGTTGTTGGTCTCGGCCGAGAACACGCCGCGGAAGTCGCGGCCGAAGCGGAAGTCGCCGTATTCCTGTGAATCCGACTTGTTCTGCTGCCATACGACAAACACCGTCGAGCCCGGCTGATATTCCCAACGCAACACGTTCGTGGCGCGGAACGAGCGAATGTTGAAGTTGGCGTTACCCGCGTAGTCGTAGGGCCGGTAACGGTCTTCGTATCGATCGGCGCGGCCGTCCACGAGCTCCTTGTAATTGGTGTAGTCGCCGGCCGAGACGAATGGCTCGGCATAAACCTGCAGCGACAGGGTGGGCGTCATCGTGTAATTGAAGCGCGTCGGGAACGAGACTGTCTTCTGGTCGATGCGGCCGAACACATAACGCGTGGCGCCGTCCTCGAGCGTCTCGTTTTCCACCCACTGCGATTCATCGCCGTTGATGAAGTAACGCAGGCTGATGTTGAGCGAGATCGACGACGTGGCGCGCCAGTTGATGCCGGGATTGATGTCGTGCCGGGCGCTGTTCTCCGAATCGGCCCAATGGCCGCCGTTGTAGAAGAACTGCAATGCCTTGCGGTTGTCGGTGTTCAGGTAATACCAGATATTCCTGCCGGGATTGCCCAACACGCCCGGGCCGCCGCGCGTAACGCGATCGCGAAACGGGGCCGCGTCAAGGTTGAAGCCGCCGCCAATGCTGTAGTAGTTCGTGAACGTCCAATGCGAATTGATATTGCCGCCGGAATAGATGCGGTCGCCGCCGAAGTTCCATCCTTGGTATTGATTGATGTTGAAGTTGCGCGTCCGCACGTACTTGCCGGGACGGAAATTGCGCCACTGGATCCAGTTCGACTGGTTGCGCTCGTCGGCCCGGCGCATGAATCCGAGATCGTTGGTGTCGAACCCGGGTGACTTGTAGCCGACGAACGAGCTGAAGCGGATGGTCTCACCGGCAATCTTGCCCACCGACAGGGACCCGGCATGACCGCTGAGCGACGTCGCACCGGTGTCCACGGCCACGTAGTCGGCGTCGGGACGCTGGTATCCGTGCACCGTGTTCTCTTGCAGCCTCGTGATGGCTTCGGGTGTGCCGGCAATATGGCTCGCCGCGAGGTAGCCACTGATGCTGTACATCGGCGACAACCGCCAGTCGTAATCGATGCCGCCGGCGTACGCATTGTCTGAGAGGAACGATGTTGCCGCATCGTTCTGCCGGTTGGTGGCGGTGGTCATGAAGCCGAGCGAGGACTGGTTCGTGAACTCCTTCCGCGCCCGCAGCACCGTGTAGCTGGTCATCGGTTCAACGGTGTAGTCGCGGGTGTTCAGCGAAGCGGAGGACGCGATCTCGGCGTCTTCCCGCGCGGTGAGCGCGGTGAGCGCGCCGATCGAAAAGCCGCCAATGCGGCCGGTCAGTTTGCCGGCGCCGATGATCGTCGCCGTGTCGGGTTGCTTCGAGTACTCGTCCTCTGCGAGCTCTGGCGATCCCTGCGGCGCGCGGCCGATGCGGCGCGAGTAGAACATGCCGGTGCAGTTGCCGTCATTGCAATCCATGTTGAAGCGGAAAGTGCCGGAACCTTCGACGAAGAATGGCCGCCGCTCCGGGAAGAACGTTTCGAACGCGTCTAAGTTCACCACCGCAGGATCGGCTTCAACCTGGCCGAAATCCGGGTTGGCAGTGGCGGTGAGCGTCAGACCCGGCGTCACCGAATACTTCATGTCGAGTCCGGCCGCAGCACCCGGATCGCGCGGATTGGACAGCGGATTCGACGCCTCGTCCGGCTGCGTGCGAAGATCCGCGACGGTATATGGCAGCAGCTCGAGCTTTTTCGGCGAGCCGGCCATGCGCAGCCCGCGCATCTCACCAAACTGCGAGACGAACCCGTTGGCGTTGCGCGAGAGCAGCGGCCACGTGACCGTCTCCGCGAGACGCCCGACTTCGCGAATCACCGCGAAGCCAACCGGCCCGCCCGACAGGTTGTTGAAACGGAGCTGCGAGAAGGGAATCTTGAACTCGGCCCGCCAGCCATCGCCGTCGCGCTCGACCTGCACGTCCCAGACGGCATCCCAGCTGTCGTCGCTCTGTCCGTCGTTGAAGTAGTAGCGATCCGTCTTGACGCCCACCGGGTTGACGCCGAACTCGTAAGCGGAGCGCTTGTCGAAGTACGAGTCCACGACGATGCGAATCCAATCGGAGGGCGAGCGTTGGTCGCGGCGTGTGAGGATGGCGACCACTTTGTCGGGGTCGGTATCGAACGCGCGCACCGCCACGTAGAGCGCCGAGTCGTCGTACACCATGCGCGCTTCGGTGCGCAGCGTCGGCGGTTGTCCCTCTGCGGGTTCACGTTGTTGGAACTCAACGACCGGCGGCGCCTGCTGCCAAATCTCCTCGCTGAAACGGCCGTCGAGAACGATCGGAGTGTTCGCGGGAACGGCGACCGCCTCGATCGAAACCGCGGTCCGGCGTTCGTTCGCCACGGCCACGGCGGGGAGTAAAGTGACCGCGGCCAGCGCGCAGCAAAGCAACTTCATAAGCCACCTGCATAGACGGGAACCTGTTGGGAAAGGTTGGCAAAGCTGATCCGGGGAGGCAACAACGTGAAAGCGTCGCGCGGGAATCACGAAGAACACGAAGGGCACGAAGATCACGAAAATCTCTTGGGATCTTGCTTAGCGAGATCCGAAAGTATTCTTTGTGCCCTTCGTGCCCTTCGTGTCCTTCGTGTTATTTGCCGTTCATAAGTGCTTCAAGGCGCGCCCTCTGCTCGTCGGTGGCGTTGGGCGCCGGCTCGAGGCGCCACGGCCGTCCGGGGTCGGCGCCCAGGGTTACCGCGATCGTCATGAGCCGATCGCGCCGTGCCACCAGCATCGTCACCTTGTCTCCGGGACGGTACTGCGCCAGCCGCGAGGCCAGTCCGTCGGCCGCGCGCACCCGCACGTCATCGATCGCGATGATCTCGTCGTCGACGTTCAGACCTGCGTCGAGACCCGGCGTGCCGCGGCGGACCGAGGTGACGATCAATCGGCCGTTGTCGTTCCTCGTGCCGCCGCCGATATACGCGGGCGCCGTCTTCGGATCGACCGGACGGAAACGGAGGCCGTAGTAATCGAGCGCCTCGGTGTAATCGAGCTCCTCGGTTGATTCCGCGACGCGCGCGAACCAGTCTTTGAGGTCAACGCCAGCCGCCTCGCTCATTACCGCGTAGAACTGCGCCGGGGTGTAGCCCTTATCGCCGGAGTATCGCTGCATCGCCCATTGCATGCCGGTATCCAGCGTGCGTGTGCCGTTGGTGGCCTTGCGAATCTTGGCGTCGAGCAGGAAGGCAATCACGGCGCCTTTCGGGTAGTAGTTGATGCTCGTGTTGGCGGTGTTCTCGTCAGGGCGATATTGCTTAATCCAGGTATCGAACGACGCCATGTCCACCGGCGTGACCATACGCCCCGGTGTGACCTGCACCTGCTCGATGTGACCAGCGAGGCCGTCGAGAAACTCTTCGCGGGTCGAAACGCCGCCGCGACGCGGCAGGATGTCGGCGTAGTAATCCGTGAATCCTTCCGCCACCCATAACGTTTTCACGTAATTCTCGTTTTCGTAGTCGAATGGACCGAGCTCGACGGGGCGCAGCCGCTTGACGTTCCAGGCGTGAAAGTACTCGTGCGCGAGCGTGCCCAACCAGCCCATGTAGGCTCCGCGCGTCCGCGTCACATAGCGGCCCGTCATGCCGAGATAACTGTTCTTGTGCTCGAGCGCGCCGCTCTGCTCCGTCACCATCGTCATGAAGTAGTAATGCGGATACGGCAGCGAGCCCATCACGCTGCGGCCGGCCTGGACAATCTGCTGCACGTCGGCGACGGCGCGATCGGCGTCGACGAGCGCGGTGTCGCCCTCGAACAGCAGCACGTGTTTCTTGTTGTCGACGGTGAACTCGCGAGTCACCGGGTTGCCGATGATGATCGGGCTGTCGACCAGCGTGTCGAAATCTTCGGCACGAAAGGCGTGGGTCGATCCGGCAATCGGCATCAGCGCCGTTTCCACCCGCTTCCATGCTGCCGGCAACTCGACGCGCACTTCGTGCGGCCGTGCGGCGCGTTCGACCAGCGTGATGAACGTCGGCGCGCCGTTGATCATCGCGAACGCCGATTCGATCCAGTTGTTACGCACGGTCATCTCACGGCCGTAGACCTTGTAGCGGAGGGTCACGTTGGCGGCACCGCCGGTGGTAATGCGCCAGCGGTTCTTCGTCGACTTGGTGACGTTGAGCGCCCGCCCGGCGGCGTTGGCGGAGACCGCTTCGACGTGGCGCTCGTACTCGCGAATCAGGTACGAGCCCGGCGTCCACGTGGCCATGTAGACCTCGATCTGCGGCCGGCCGCCAGTTGGCAGCGCCGCCTCGATTTCGACGTAATGCGTGTGCGGCGCCGGGAATCGAAGCGTGTAGCGAATCGGGTCCAGCGATTGCGCGTCGGCGCC
>DASVFC010000593.1:0-3315 GCA_036380235.1 Vicinamibacterales bacterium | reverse complement strand
ACCATGTCGGGGCTCACGTTCTTCTGCTCCGACATGCGGTTGACGCGGAAGTCATCGTCGAGGAGGTAGACCCAGTGGTAATCGGTCAGCTGCCTGCGCTTCAACGCGATGTAGATCAGCTTCAGGCTGCGATAACGCAACCGCGCCGCATGGTCGATTACCGGCTGCGGCATCGACGGCGACATCATGTTGACGAGCGCCGGTAACGGCAATGTCGAGAGCAGGATGTCGCAGTCGATCGACTGTTCGCCGCCGTTCACGTTGTAGATCACGCGTGATGCCTTATCGCCCTGGCGCTCGATCCGCACCGCGGGCGAGTCGAGACAAATCTGGTTCCCGGCGGCAATCACTTCCTGCGCCATACCTTCATAGAGCAGGCTAATGCCCTTGCGCGGGTAGAAGTACTTGGTGAAATAGGTGGCCGGATCGGCCTTGATGCCGAGCGTGCGCAGGATGATGTTCTTGAGGTTCAGCTTGGCCACGCGCTGCGCCTGCTTCGACGAGATCTGGCTGGTCGGCAAGCCCCACACGCGCGCGGAATAAATGCCGAAGCAGAGGTCGTACAGTGTCCGGCCAAGATTGCGGACGCCCCACTCCTCGAACGAGTCTTCCGTTTTTGCCGGCGCGAAAAACGACTTAACAGTTGCGACGGAATAGTCGAACAGAATCAACGCCGATAGCAGGGGGTTGACACCGAACAGCACCTGCAAAATTTCGAGCGGATAAACGTACTCCTTGCCGCGCAGCAGCACGCGCGTGCCGCGGACGAGTGTCAGGGGATCCTCGCCGAAGAACGGCGTGATCGTCTTCAGGATCTCCTTGCTCTCCGGGGTTTCGCGGATGTGGAAGGTGTGCGGACCGAAGTCGACCGCATAGTCGCCGACTTTGATCGTGCGGCCCATGCCGCCCACCGCGCCGTCGCGCTCGAGCACCGTGACCGGATAACCGAGCTTCGTCAGGCGCCACGCCGCCGACATGCCTGCCGGCCCGGCGCCGAGAACAACGACTTTCGGCTTTTGCACCTACACCGCCTCCGCAACCATGAAGTAGTAAAGATTCACCGCGAACGGCAGTGGCCGAAACGGCAACGGAAATTCCTCCCGCACCGCGAACCCGCTGGCCAGCCACTTGTGCATGCGGCCGGGCGTGGTGAAGGTCAAATGATCCGGATACCGGATTGGAAATTTGCCGAGCACCAGGCGGCCGGCGCTCATCGTCACGTCGTTAGGCACCACGATGATCGCGCGCCCGCCCTGCCTCAACACCCGGCGCGCTTCGGCGAGCACGCGCCAGGGCTCGCTGGTGTGCTCGAGCATCGCAATCAACAGCACGGTGGAGAACGACGCATTGGCGAACGGGATGTGATAGCCATCGCCGCAGATGGCCTGCTGGCCCTTGTCGCGCGCGAAACGGACGCGCCGCATTGACACGTCCATCTGCGTCGGCGCAATGTCCGTTCCTTCGAACATCATCCCTTCGCCGCATCCCACTTCGAGAATCTCGCGGTTCGGCGTTCCCTGCACGCGCGCGATCACTTCGCGGCGGTACATTTCGTAGAAGTAACCGACGACGCCGGTGACCTGCGAACCATGGCCTTCGATCTCGGCCACGTACTCGTGCAGCTCGTTCTCCGTCATCTTCTTCGGATTGATCGACATCTACGCGAGGAACGCCGACAGCCGCTTGAGGCCCTCGGCAAAGGAGATCGATGGCACAAAGCCAAAGCGATCGCGCATTGTGGTGTCGACGGTGTGGAACTGGATGTACTCGGGAACCACGCCTTCGTTGCGAACCGCCACGTCGATGTTGAGCGTCTGTCCCATGGTCTTGACGATGTCGTTGACGCTGACCGGGGCGCCTGAGGCGAAGTCGACGGTGAGACGGGCACCGTGTGCCTTCATCAACGCCAGGAAGCCGTCAACGGCGTCGTCGACATACATGAAGTCGATCAGGTTCTTGCCGTCACCGCGGACCACGAACTCGCGTTGACCGTTGGCAAGCGCTTGCAGCCAGCGCGTCGTGATCTTGCGCGGGGCCTCGTACGGGCCGTAGGCGCCGAAAAAACGCGCGTTCACGTAGCTCTTCACGGTCTCGCGGTGCTCGCAGAAGAACCGCAGGTATTGTTCGGAAGCGAGCTTCGAGATCGCGTACGGCAGCGCCGGCGCCACCGGCGTCGCGGGGGTCACGGCGCCATGCAGGCCGTCATAGACGGCGCCGGAAGAGACATACACGACGTGCTCGGCCGGACACTGCTCGAGCGTGTTCACAAAGGCAACGGTGTTGAGCTCGAGGTCCCAGCGCGGGCGCTTTGCCGAGGCGGCGGGATCGCCGTTGGCGGCCAGATACAGCATCGCCTCCGGCTTCTGCCCGATCCGCCGGGCCAGCGCGTTGACCTCGGCCGCGCTCATCAGGTCGCATTGCACCGGCCGAATATGGGTCAGCCCGTGCTGGGTGACGAACGCGTCGAGCCCGGGCGCTGAGTGATAGACGGCATAGATCGTCCACTCCCGCGGCGCGCGCAGCAACACGTTCCGGCCAATAAATCCCGACGCCCCGGTAACTAAAACTTTCACTACTGATCCCTGATCCCTGATCCCTGATCCCTACTTTTTCCCCGCCACCGCGTCGTAGTTCTCCCTGTACCAATCGATCGCCTTCTTGACTCCGATCTCGAGCGACACCGTCGGCCTGTAGCCAAGCAGCGTCATCGCCTTCTCAATCGCCGGCACGCGCAACTCGACCTCCGGGCCCGGGTGCGGCTTGAAGACGATCTCCGACTTCGAGTTGGTCAGGCGGATGATCAGGTTCGCGAGCTCGAAGTTCGTCGCCGTTCCCTGCGGGTTGCCGATGTTGAACGCCTGGCCGATGGCGGCCGGGTTCTCGCAGCAGCGCAGCACGCCGTCCACGAAGTCGGACACGAAGCACCACGAGCGGATCTGGGTGCCGTCGTTGTAGAGCGTGATCGGCAGGTTCTTCAGCGCCTGCAGCGTCATGCCGCGAATGGCGCCGTCACCAACCTGGCGCGGGCCGTAGACGTTGAACGGACGAACGATCGCGAGCGGCAATTGCTCTTCGCGATAATGCGCGTACGACAGGTGCTCCGACGCCAGCTTGCTGGCCGCGTAGACCCAGCGGCTTTCGCCGATTGGCCCGATCGGGGTGAAGTCGTCTTCCTTGCCCTTGTGAATGAACGAGCCGTAGACCTCGCTGGTCGAAAACTCGATGAAGCGTTCGACTTTCACATCCAGCGCCGCGCGCACCACTTGATGTGTGCCAAGCAGGTTGACTTCCATCGTCCGCACCGCGCTCTTGTCC
>DASVFC010000592.1:0-2903 GCA_036380235.1 Vicinamibacterales bacterium | reverse complement strand
TCAATCAGCCCGCGCTTCAGGCGATCAGCGCCGGTGAAGGCGCCCCGCTCGTGTCCGAACAACTCGCTTTCGAGCAGCGTCTCCGGCAGCGCCGAGCAGGTGATGTTCATGAACGGCTTCGAGGCCCGGCCGCTGCTGTAGTGAATGACCTTGGCCGCCAGGTCCTTGCCGGTACCGCTCTCGCCGGTAAGCAGCACCGTGGACGCCGGGCTGATGCCGATCTTATGCAGCAGCGCACGAACTGCCTTGATCGGCTCGCTGTCGCCGACGATGCTTTCGGGCCCGTAGGGTTGTGCCTGCCGCGCTCGCAGCGTTCGCACCTCACGGCGCAACTGCGTGGTCTCGAGCGCCTTTTCGACGAGCATCATCACTTCGTCGAGGTCGAATGGCTTGTTGGCGTAATGAAAGGCGCCGTGCTTCATCGCCGAAACTGCCGTGCCGACCTCGGTGTTCGCGGTCAGCATGATCACCAGCGTGTCGGGATCGGATTGCTTGACCTGCTTGAGGACGTCGAGGCCATTCGCATCAGGCAAGGCGACGTCGAGCAGGATCAAGTCGGCGCCGTCGCGGCTCAGCGCCACCGCCTCGCTGCCGGTGCCGGCTTCGAGCGCGCGATAGCCCTCCTGCTTCAGCCGGTTGACGAGCGACCACCGAATCAGGGGCTCATCGTCGACGACGAGAATCGTCGCGTTCGACATCAGTCGGGATCCGCCATCCATTGCATAACGATACCGTTTAGCTCGCTCAGTTCGAACGGCTTGTTGAGAACGGTCGCCCCGAGCGCGCGGGCCTGGTCGATAATCTCCGGCTTTCCGTAGGCCGTCATCAATATCAGGTTGGCGTGCGGGAGCAGCTGGCGCAGCGTCGACAACAGCGAGAGGTCATGCATGTCGGGGAGGCGCAGATCCATCACCACGAGGTGAAATGGCAATGCCGCCGTGGTCACCATCTTAAGCGCGGATGCCGCGTCCGCGGCGTATTCGACGTCGATGCCGAGCGCAGCCAGGGACTCCGCAACCGACCATCGAATTAGCGGTTCGTCGTCGACCACCAGCGCGTGCAGCGGGAACTTTTCCACTTGCGGCGGCATTTTTCCCGGTGCAGGCATCGCCAAATGGCCCCGTTTCTGTGGGTTCGCCCCGTGCGGTCGAGCGGCGGCGTTTGACATGCCGTGGAGATATCAAGAAGCAGGCCAGCCGCGCGCCGGCAACGGTGTGGCATGCCTTGTGCTCCGGGGCGACATGCCGGCTGACGCCGGAGAATCCTGGAGCGGATCATGATCGCATTGAAGAACATCCTCGTCGCGACCGATTTCAGCGAGTCGGCGGCCGTCGCGCTGGCGTACGGCCGGGATCTCGCGCGCACGTTCAACGCCCGGCTGCACGTGGTGCATGTCGTCGAGGACGTGCTGATGCGTTACAGCCCGGAGGTCAGTTTCGCGGTGCCCGAACTGCAACGCGACCTGGAAAAGGCGGCGGTCCGCGACCTGGCCGCGATGATCACCGATGACGATCGGCGCACCCTGCAGGTGCAGACCTCGGTGCAGACGGCCGCGAACATACCGTTCGCGCTGGTCGACTATGCCAAGAACCATCGCATCGATCTGATCATCACCGGCACCCATGGCCGCGGCGCGGTGAAGCACTTCCTGATGGGCAGCGTCGCCGAGCGCGTCGTGCGCAGCGCGCCGTGCCCGGTTCTCACCGTGCACGCCCAGGAACGCGAGTTCATCGTCCCTGATGCATTGACCACGACGGCGAAGCAGTGAGGGCTACGGACGATCGGCGCCGACGCGCACCCGCACGTCGAGCGCCGATACGCCGGCAGGTAGCACGGCCAGCGGGTTGACGTCGAGTTCCTGAATCTCCGGACAGATCCCGATCAGCGCAGACAGGCGGAGAACGGCGTCGCGGAACGCGGCAACGTCGCCCACCGGGCCGCCGCGAAAGCCGCGCAGCAAGCGCAGCCCTTTCAACGACTCGACCATTTCGTCGGCGTCCTGCGACGTGACCGGATACAACCGGCATTGCGAATCATCGAGCAGCTCGATCAGCACGCCGCCGCTCCCGCACACGATGACGTGCCCGAACGTCTGGTCGTGAATGGCGCCGATCATCATCTCGGCTCCGCCAGCGACCATGCTCTGTACGAGTAGCCCTTCCATCTTTGCGCCCAGGTGTTGCGTCAGCGCCATCGCCGCCGAACGGACCTCGGCCGCGGTCTGCAGGTTGAGCCGAATGGCCTTGTGCTCCGTCTTGTGCAGCAACTCCTTGCCAACCGCCTTGACCGCGACGGGGAAGCCGAGGCGGGCAGCGAACTCGACGGCCTCGTCGACGGACGACGCCAGATTCGAGCGTGGGGTTGGAATGCCCACCGCGGCCAGCAACGCGTTCGCCTCAACTGCCGACAGCCACCCGCCGCCGCGATTGACCGCGGTGGCGATCACGGCACGGGCCATGCTCGGCACGATGTCGGGAAGTGTCGGCACCGTTCCCGGCGGCGTGCGCCGCCACTCGCCGTAGTGCGAGACCCGCGCGAGCGCGATCGCGGCGGGCTCGGGAAAGGCGAAACACGGAATCGGATCGAGGGATCCCGGCGGTGCCGCGCTTCGCATGAACACCCCGACCACCGGCTTGTGTGGTCCCTTCCTCGCGACGCCGGCGATCGCCCGGGCAACCGCGTCGGCCTCTGTGACCAGCGGCGGAATGAAGATCACGATCACCGAGTGGATCGCGGGATCGTGCATCAGTAACCGCAGCGACTCAGCATAGTGCTCGGGTGGTGCTGCCGCTAGCATATCGACGGGATTGTTCACGCTTGCCGCCGCCGGCAATATCGCGCGCAGCGCGGCGCGTGTGTCTTCAGACAGCGGCGCGACGTGCAGACCACGCGCCTGACACGCG
>DASVFC010000591.1:0-4509 GCA_036380235.1 Vicinamibacterales bacterium | reverse complement strand
GAGCGCCAGGCGCGCACGAACGCCGCGACGTGGGAAGATTTCGCCACCACGCATCGCGACCTGCTGGTATGGAAGCCTTCGACGCTGAGCCGGTATTATTCCCCGGAGCTCCTGGCCACCGATCTGGCGAAGCGCGTATTTGTGTTCCCGGACTTAGGACTGAAGACCGCCGACTGAACTCTTAACTGCCGCCGGTCGACTGCAGACTTCCTCATGAACTTTCCTGCTCTGGTGATCTTCGACATGGCCGGGACCACGGTCGAAGATCGCGGACAGGTGCCCGCGGCGTTCGCTGCCGCGCTGGCCGACGCCGGCATCCCGTTGACGCCGGACCAGATCACCCGCGTCAGGGGCGCCTCCAAGCGTGACGCGATCCGTCAGCTCTTACCGACCGTTCAACACTCTCGCGCCGAGGATATCTACGCGCGCTTTCGCGACAAGCTCGCCGACCAGTATCGAACGGTGGGCGTGCGCGAAATTGGCGGCGCCGGCGACATCTTTCGCCGGCTCAAGCACCGCGGCTGCAGGGTGGCGCTGACCACTGGCTTCGATCGCGACATCACCATGCTGCTGCTCTCGTCGCTCGGCTGGATGCGGACGATGATCGATGCCGTGGTCTGTGGCGATGACGTCAGCACCGGCAGACCGGCGCCGGAGATGATCCTGATGGCGATGCAGCTGACCGGCGTCACCGATGCCGCAACGGTCGCGAACGTCGGCGACACCGCTCTCGACCTCGAAGCCGCGTCACGCGGCGGCGTGAAGTGGAATATCGGGGTGCTGTCGGGCGCGCATCGGCGCGAGACGCTCGAACGAGCGCCTCACACGCACATCATTGAGTCGATTGAGGACTTGCCGTTCGAAGGGCTGAGGGCCTTCGTGCCCTGATGGCCTGATGGCCCGATGGCCTGATGGCCTGATGGCCTGATGGCCTGATGGCCCGTTGGCCTGCTTAGCCCTTCCCTCGAATGAGCTCGTCGATCACGAACACGTCGGTGAGCAGCGCGCGCACGTGGATCGACGCATTGAGATTGTCGATCATCTGCGAGCTGATGCCGCCGGGCAGCGCCATCACCACGCGCAAGGCCGACTGCGTGAACGTGGCATCGGCATCCAGTGTCTTCAACAGGTTCTCGAGCGAGTCTTGCGGCCCGATGCCAAGAGCCGTGGCCGCGTCTCGATACACTTGCGCCAGGCCGGTCAGCGCCGAATCAAAACGCTTGAGGTAATCCCTGAGCTGGGCGGAGTTTGCGGCGCCCTGGTCCGAGGCCAGGCCCTGCGCCGCATACGCCAGCATCATTTCGTAGCCGCCCTCGATCGCATCGGCGCGATGAGAGAGCTCCTGCTGTGCCTCCTCCGGAGACATCAAACGGGTGTCGTCGACTTTCTGTTGCCCTCGGCCACCCAGCGATCGGGATCGTGATGCTCGAGGTACTGCCGCCGGGTGATGTGACCGAAGATCATCGACTTGGTGATCCACAGCTTCTCCGGCCGCAAAGCAAAGTAGATGTGCGCGATCACGAGGCCGACGAAGCCAACGCCCATCAAGCCGTGCGCCACATACGTCAGGCCCCACGCCGAATCGGACATCAGGTAGGGATTGCGATCGACCAGCCCGGTCCGGACGCGATACATCATCACCAGGCCCGTACCGATGACGACGAGTCCCGCCACCAGCACCGCGAGGTGATACAGGCGATTACCGAGCGGGTATTTACCCGGCTTCGGGCCGCCGATCTCGCGGCCGATCTCACGCATCATCTCCGCCTTGAATTCCGGAATGTCCTTCGGTCCGACCCAGATTGACCAGAAATCGAGGAAGAACGTGGCGTGGACGATGTGGAACAGGATCGACGCGGTGAGCAGGATGCCCGCCATCCAGTGCCACTCCACCCACGCGAACCTGACGCCGACGATGGGCAGGAAGGCGGTGAGGAGCAGGGCCAGCATGGCAAACGCCATCACCCAGTGAAACATGCGCGCCACGAAGCCATGACGCGGGATGCGCGCGGGAAGACCCGCGCGCTCCGCTTCCAGTCGATCGACTTCATCCGAGCTGCGCTTGTGATGCTGCGAGAACAGCATGTACGCACCGTGCGCGAGGAGGAACAGCAAGCCGCCGACCAGCGCCGCCCAGAACAAGTCCCACGAAATGTGAACGAATACCGACTCGCCCCAGGGCGAGCGCATCCGTTCTAGGAGGTTGCCCATTCAGCGTCTCCACGAATGGCGCGCTTGACGAGCGCCTTGACCAGCGGAATCTTGTAGGCGTTGTGCCGGAGCGGTACTGCACCCTGCACCGCGAGTTCGGCTGCCTGATCCGCCGTCGCTTTGTCGCGCGACTTGCCGCGGATGAACGATTCCACCGCGGTCAGCCGGTACGGCGTCGCCGCCACGCCGTTGACCACCATGCGGGCGTCGCTGATTGACGACCCCGATGCGTTGATGGCCGCGGCGATGTTGACCAGCGCGAAGTCCCACACCATGCGGTCGCGGACCTTCTCGAAGTAGTGGCCCTTGCCTGCCCACGTTGCCGGCAGACGAATTGCCGTCAGCAGATCGCCCGGCTGCAGGATGGTGAGCCGCATGATGTCGATGCCGGGACCGATGAAGAACTCCTCGGCCGGGACCACGCGCTCTTCCGAGCCGCGCTTGATCACGAACTGCGCATCGAGCGCGATCAACGCCGGCGCCGTGTCGGACGGATTCACCGCGACGCAGCGATCGGCATTGAAGATGGCGTGTTCGCGGTTGACCGCCTGAGGCGTGTCGGCGTAGCAGATGTTGCCGCCGGCGCGATAACACGGCCAGCCGGCGCGGTAATACCAGCAACGCGCGTCCTGCGCGACGTTGCCGCCGAGCGTGCCCTGGTTGCGAATCTGCGGCGAGGCGACGATCAACGCCGCTTCCGCCAGCATCGGGAAGCGCTCCTTGACCATCGGATCGTTGGCGATCGTGGTCAGCGTGGTCATCGCGCCGATCTCGACGCCGCCCGCGTTGTCCTTGATTCCGCGCAGCTCGTTGACCATGCCGAGGTCGATCACGACGCGCGGCTTGCGGATACGATCCTTCAGCCAGTCGAAGGTGTCCATCCCGCCGGCCATCACCCACGCATCGGCGCCGTGACGGTCGAGAATCCCGAGCGCGTCGTTTACGCTCGCGGGCTGGAAGAGCTCAAATGCCGGCATTACATCGCGAATCGGTGGCATTTTCGTGTTCCCCTTAGATGAACGCCGTCAACGGCTCGTACGCGATCTGGCGGTTGTTCGCCAGCGTCGCCATGATCATTTCCGGCTGCACCGGCGTGCGGCGAATCACGTCGTCGCCCACCGCGTCAGCCAACGCGGCAAGCACCGCGCCTGCCGCGGCCACCGTCGACGGTTCACCGATGCCCTTGGCACCGATCGGATTGGTCGGATCCGGCAGCCCGACCGCCGCCCACTGCGACTTCTTCGGGATGTCGAGGATCGTCGGCGGTTTGTTGTGGTGCATGCGCGTCGCGAGGCCGGCGCCGTAGTGCGGGTCGTAGACCAGCTTCTGGCTGCGGACGTGACCGATGCCCTGGATGCCGCCGCCGAGGATCTGGCCGCCGAGGCTGTGCGGGTGCATCACCGTGCCAACGTCGGCGACGCCAACGAAGTCGGTGATCGTCCACACGCCGGTTTCCGTATCGACCTCGACTTCGGCGAACGCCGCCATGAAGCCGTACGTCTGGCCGTCACGTGGCAGATTGTCGCGCGCCACACCCATCAACCCGCGACCCTTGTGAGCCGCCGCTGCGGCCTTGGTCATCGCGTTGATTTCCTTCGGCGTCTCGGTACCATCGTAGATGCCGCCGAGTTTGATCGCGGCCTCAGCCGCCTTCGCCCACGGCATCACCAGACCACCACCGCGGCGAATCACGCCCTGCGCGTTAGTGTCGTAGCTTTCAGGGTTGCCGCCCATCGTCTTTGCGGCCACTTCCTGGAGCTTCTTCTTGAAGTCCATGCCCGTGGCGTAATTGGCCCGGGTGTGCGCATAGGTCGTCTGGCTGCCGGCCTGAATCGATGACCACGGTAGACCCTTCGACGTGTTGCCCCATACGACTTCGGTCTGTTCCCACGGGAAGCCGGACACCTCGCAGATCACGCGTGCGGTATCGAACGTCGAGTGCGTGCCGAGGTTGCCGATGCCCTGGTGGATTTCCAGCATGCCGTCAGGCCGCAGGATGCAGAGACCATCGACACCGATCGAACCGGCGGTGTATGCGCCCGTTCCAACGCCGATGCCTTTTATCTTCGAGCCGGTGCGCTGGCCACTGACAGACTTGCGCGCTTCCCAGTTGAACATCTGGGCGCCGGTGTCGAGGCACTCCTTGACGAAGCAGCTGGTCAGCTTGTTGCGCGGACGTCCGGGCGGCGTGTTGGGTGGCACCAGGCCGAACTGCGCCTGGCCTTCCGGCGCGTTCAAGCGGCGGATTGCCACTTGATCGATGCCGAGCTTCTTCGCCGCCTCGTGCACGAGCGGTTC
>DASVFC010000590.1:0-2604 GCA_036380235.1 Vicinamibacterales bacterium | reverse complement strand
CGAGCACGCCGATGATCGTCGAGGCGCGATCGCCGAGCTTGATCTGCTTGCCGATCACGTTCTCATCGCTGTTGAGCGACGTGCTCCAGAAGCGATGCGTCAGCACCGTCACGCTCGCCTTATCGGCGCCCTCGTCGGTGGCGTCGATCAACCGGCCGCGGATCGGCTGCAGGCCCATCACGCGGAAAAACGAGCCGCCGACCACGCCGGCGCGCACGACGCGTGGCTCGCCAAGGCCGACCAGCGTGAAGTCGAGAGTGGAGAAATCACCGAACTCGGCGATCGTCTTCACGCGCGATTTCAAATCGTTGATCTCGGGCACCGACCAGTTGGCATTCTCGGCGCCACGGCCCGGCGCGCTCTGCCGGATGTAGATGAGCCGCTCCTCGTCGTCATTGACGAGCGGCTTCAGCAGCACGCCACGAACGACGCTGAAAATTGCGGCGTTGGCGCCAATGCCGAGCGCCAGCGTCAGGATCACGGTGATCGCCAGGCCGCGGGCGTTGAGGAGTGAGCGAAGCGCGTAGCGGAAGTCGGTTAGCAGTCCCATGGCTTATCCATTCAACGTGGGAAGAGTAGTTCTTTGCCCTTCTACAAGCACGTCGAACGAGCGACGTCGGAATCGACAGCCCGATCGTGAGGATTGTCCGTGGCGGCCGTGCGCAGATGGCCTGAAGGAAGGCAACACGTTGATAGCCAAGCACTTACGCGGGCCGATCCGCGGCTAATGGTGGTGCGGCGCGTTGGCGGCGCCATCGCCGAACAATTCGCCATGCGCGCGATCGCGCTCACGATCGATCTGTTCAGCTGTTGCGCCGAGGCGCTCGAGCATCTCTTCAACGAAGGCCAATGCGACCTCACCTTCGCCCGTGAAAACGGTATCGGCGCCGGCGCGTCTCAGGCCCGGAAGGTCGCGCAGGTATGACGCACGCGCCAGGACGCGGACTTTCGGGTTGGCCTCGCGGGCGGCGCGGATTACTTCTTCGCTGTTGGCCATGCCGGCCGACGTTAGGATCAGGTTGTCAGCCGTGGCAATACCCGCTTCGGCGAGGGTTTCGGGCTTGGTGGCGTCGCCATAAACGGCGTCGGCCCCGGAATCGCGCAACTCGCGGACGGTGTCGATGTTGATCTCGATCACCGTGGGCTCGATGCCGTTTTCCTTCAACATGCGGGCGACCGTGCGGCCGGTCGGGCCGTAACCGATCAACACCGCTCGATGCGCGCGCCGTTCGGCGCGCCGCACCCTCTGCGCGCCCGCCAGCTCGATGTCCGGCAGCCGATCGAGGAATTGCGACAACTTTGGCCGGCGCGACACAAATCGAACAATCGGATCGATGGTGCGATAGAGCAGCGGGTTGACCACGATCGACGCAATCGACGCCGCGGTAATGGTGTTGGTGGCATCCTCGCTCAGCAGCCCCATCTCGCGGCCGAGGCGCGACAGGATGAAGGAGAACTCTCCAATCTGCGCCAGCGCGAGCGCCACCGTCAAACTGGCCTTGAACGGCTGCCGCACCGCCCACATGAAAAGGAAGGTCGTCACCGGGGTGACGACGAGAACGATGCTCAGCGTGCCCGCCGCCAGCCAGGGCGAATTGAGCAACGATCCCGGCTTGAGCAACATGCCGACCGAGACGAAGAACAACACTGCAAATGCGTCTCGCATCGGCAACGCTTCCGATGCCGCCCGCAGGCTGTAATCCGATCGGCCCACGACCATGCCCGCGAGGAACGCCCCGAGCGCCATCGTCACGCCGAAGACTTCGGCTGAGCCCACCGCAATGCCGAGGGCAATGACGAGCACCGTCAGCGTGAACAGCTCGCGCGATTGAGTCCTGGCGGCGTAATCGAGGATCCGCGGGATCAGCCGCGCTCCCACAACGGCGGTGAACGCGACCAGCGCGGTCACCTTCAACCCCGTCACGGCGATGGCCGTCCATGGCGACTGGCCCTGCTGATTCGGATCGAACAGCGCCGGTAGGAGCACGATGGCCAGCACCGTCAGCACGTCCTCGACCACCAACCAGCCGACGGCAATGTGGCCGGCCGGCGTATGCAGCGTGTTGTAATCCGACAGGACGCGCACCACCACGACCGTGCTCGCCACCGCCAACGCGATGCCAAAGACAATCGCGCCGCTCCACGGCCACCCCATGCTGGTGGCAAGGAAGGCGCCGGCAAGCGTGGCCACCGCACACTGCACGATTGCCCCGGGGATGGCGATACCGCGCACGGCCAGCAGCTCCTCAACGTGGAACTGCAGGCCGACGCCGAACATCAGGAGGATGACGCCGATTTCGGCAAGCTGCTCGGCCAGCCCGGCATCCACGACGATGCCCGGTGTGTTGGGACCAAGCAGCGTCCCGGCCATCAGGTAACCGACGATTGGCGACAGTCCGATGCGCTGCGTGATGAAACCGAAGAACAATGCGGCGCCGAGCCCGGCCGTGATGGTCAGGATCAGGTCATATCCGTGCATTTACCGTGTCAGTTTGTTCGATCCTGACGGTGCGATCCACTGGCTTCGAGGGCTCGATCGGCGTAGAGTGCGTGGCTATGAAGAAGCTGGCCGCGCTCATCATCGTCTCGGTTGCGTTCTCGGCG
>DASVFC010000589.1:0-3034 GCA_036380235.1 Vicinamibacterales bacterium | reverse complement strand
GCCGAACACTTCGCGCTTGATCTGCTCGCTGGTTCGGGTGGCCGTGCCTTCCTGCGCGAGGTCGACTACGAACTGCGCCAGGCCGGCCTTCTCGGCGGGATCCACCGCGAGCCCTGACTGAATGCCGAGGATCGCCGTGACCTTCGGCACCGTCGCGTGGCGCAGTGCGATCACCTGCAGCCCGTTTGGCAGCGTGCGTTCGGCGCGCGGCGCCGGCTTGAACGGCTTCTCGGCGCCTACGGGCGGCAAGGTGCTCTGGGCGGCGGCGGCCGGCGCCGTCAGCGTGACGAGCGCGACAGCGAGAAGCGAACTGCGGCGGATCACTGTTGACCTCCCAACTTCGCCGACGCTTCGTCGGCCACGCCTGTTGCCGGCTTGGCGGCAGGACGACTATCGATCGAGGTGCGATTCGCCGGCACGAACCACTTGTTCGCGGCGGCTTTGACGTCATCGAGTGTGACTTTGTCGAGCTCCCCGAGGATGGTGTTGATGCGCCCGGGATCGTCATCGAAGAGCGCGAACACGCCAAGCAGGTTGGCGCGGCCGAACAGCGGCATGCCGCCCGCCTCCATGTCGTCGAGAAACGCCGATCGCATTGTGGTCTTGGCCTGCTGCAGTTCGGCGGCGGTGATGCCGTTCTTGCGGACATCATCCAGCACGCTTTCGATGGCGGTGATGACCTGGTCGGCGGTCTTGTCGTTGAAGTAGTCGACACGCATCGTATAGAGCATCGGCCCCTTCATGTCCCAGTTCGGACCGAGGAAGTTGAAGGCGCCGCTGCTCGACATGGCCAGCCGTTCTTCTCGCACCAGCTTCCGATACATGCGCGCGCTGTCGTCGCTGTTGAGCAGCGGATCGAGCACGCTCAGCGCGAAGAAGTCCTTCGTCATCCGCGGCGGCAGGTGCCAGGCCACGGCCACCGCGGGCGTCCGGGCGAGCTTGTCTTCGCGGGTGAAACTCTTCGGCGCGGTCTGCGGCGGCTCGGACAAATCGGCCGGCGCCGGCTGCGGCTGGCTCGGAATCGAACCGAAATGCTTCTCTGCCAGCTTCTTCACCTCGGCCGCAGTGGTGTCACCGGCGACAACGAGCACGGCGTTGTTGGGCGCGTAGTAGGTCTTGAAGAACGAGCGCACGTCTTCGAGCGTTGCCGCTTCGAGCTCGTCGAGCTTGCCGTAAAAGTCATGCGCGTTGTGCCAGTTGGTGTTGGCACGCTCCCAGATCTCGATCCAGTCGAACGCGCCGTGCGGCTGGTTCAGCACGTTGACGCGCACTTCCTCGCTGACCACGTTTTGCTGGTTCTTCAGATTCTCGGCCGTGACGTCGAGCGATCGCATGCGATCGGCTTCGAGAAACAGCGCCCGCTCGAGACCGTTCGAAGGCAGCGACTGGAAATAGTTGGTGTAATCGAATCGCGTCGAGCCATTGACGATGCCGCCGGCTTCCTGGACCAGCGAGACGTGCTCCATTTTCTTCACGTTCGCGGAGCCCTGGAACATCATGTGTTCGAACAGGTGGGCGAAGCCGGTGCGGCCTTTCGGTTCGAGGCGGAAGCCGATGTTGTAGATCACTTCAACGAGCACGACCGGCGCCGAGTGGTCTTCGCTGACCACCACCTTCAAGCCGTTATTGAGCTTGAAGTATTCGACGGGAACAGTGAACGTCTGCGCTGGGACGGGCGCTGTGACGAACAGCAGGAGCGCGGCGACAAGATAAAGAAATCGCATACGGCCATCCTAGATCGGAATGACCGCCCGCCTTCTGCAATCAAAAATCTGAGATCGGAAATCCCTAGGCTTCTTTGCCCTGCACGACTTCGACACCGTCGGGGCCGTACTGCTGCAGCAGCGACAACATGCCGGTGTAGAGGAAGCCGACCTGGAACAGCATCAGGAACGGCACGGTGCCGTAGATGCCGTTGGCGAGCGCGTAGAACAGCGTGGCGGTGAAGTAGAGCCCGAGCGCCAGTTCGATCATCGGCTGCACCGCAACGTTCTGGCGGTACTTCTTCTGGCTCCAGTCGTCGGAGGTTCCCTCGACGGCGTACTTCGGCGTGCGCACGAATTCGCTCGGCTTGTGGAACAGCGCCTCGAACACCGCCTTGGTGTTGTTGACGGCGAGGCCGATGCCGATCGACATCAGGAACGGCAAGTAGCGCAGCCGCTCGGTCCACGTCTGCGGATACAGCTCGCGCTGGCAGACCATGTAGAAGTTGGCGACCGATGCGGTGGCGGCGAAAAACAACGGGATGTCGATCAGCAACATCTCGTACCAACCCATGTTGTAGCGGATCACCATCGACGGCGCCATCAGCACCGACAGCACGCACATCAGCGGGTAGTTGAAGTTCGCCGAGAGGTGAAAGAACGCTTCGGCCTTGACGTGGAACGGCTGGTTCGACTGCAGGATGCGCGGCATCAGCTTGAGGAAGGTCTGGATCGATCCCTTCGCCCAGCGATGCTGCTGCGACTTGAAGGCGTTCATCTCGACCGGCAGTTCTGCGGGCGACACGTGATCCTGCACGAACACGAACTGCCAGCCCTTGAGCTGCGTGCGGTAGCTGAGATCGAGATCTTCGGTGAGCGTGTCGTGCTGCCAGCCGCCGCCGTCGTAGATGGCCTCGCGGCGCCACATCCCGGCGGTGCCGTTGAAGTTGAAGAAACAGCCGCCGCGATTGCGGCTGCCGTGTTCGAGCACGAAATGCGCGTCGAGCAGGATCGACTGCACTTTCGTGAGCAGCGAGTAATCCTGGTTGATGTGGCCCCAGCGGGCCTGCACCATCGCCACCTTGGAATCGGCGAAGAATGGGACCGTGCGGCGCAGAAAATCGGTGGGCGGGATGAAGTCGGCGTCAAAAATCGCGATGAATTCGCCTTTGGCGACCTTCATCCCGGCTTCCAGCGCGCCAGCCTTGTAGCCGGTACGATCGGTCCGATGCAGGTACGTGATGTCGATGCCGTGGGCGGCGTTACGCCGGACGGCACGCTCAGCCACGCTCCGAGTTTCGTCCGTCGAGTCGTCGAGGACCTGAATTTCG
>DASVFC010000588.1:0-3425 GCA_036380235.1 Vicinamibacterales bacterium | reverse complement strand
GGTCGTGCAGAAGTTCCCCTCGTTGACGTTGACCGGC
This sequence comes from Vicinamibacterales bacterium, assembly GCA_036380235.1. Lineage (GTDB taxonomy): Bacteria > Acidobacteriota > Vicinamibacteria > Vicinamibacterales > UBA2999 > 12-FULL-67-14b. The sequence goes on along the minus strand of DASVFC010000588.1, from coordinate 3,388 downwards.
TATAACGGCACCGGCCAGAGCGGCCTCAACGATGTCAATTACTATTCGTGGGGCGCCAATGGGTCGCTGACGAAGCTTGCCGGCGCGCACAGCTTCAAGACCGGCGCTGACTATCGCATCATCGGCGTCGACGCGCTCCAGAACGGCAATTCGGCGGGCAGCTATACCTTCAGCGGCGTCTTCACCCGCGCCGGCAACAACGCCGCCAACAACAATGCGATCGCCGATCTCCTGCTCGGCTATCCGGCGTCCGGCACGCTGGCGTTGCCGAGCCCCTTCAATCAATATGTGAAGTACTACGCGTGGTTCGCGCAGGACGACTGGCGCGTCAACGACCGGCTGACGGTCAATTACGGCGTGCGCCTCGAACACGAGAGCGGCCTCAGCGAAGAGAACAACCAGCTGGTGGTCGGCTTCGACCGCGATGCGATTAGCCCACTGAACGTCACCATCCCCGCCGATCCGGTTGCCGGGACGCCGGCGCGGCAGGTGCGCGGCGGACTGATGTTCGCCGGGCAGAACGGCAACAACGAGCACGTCGGCGATCCGCCGGCCGTCAAGATGTCGCCGCGCATTGGCGCCGCCTATTCGCTCAACGACAAGACGGTGCTGCGCGGGGGCTACGGCCTGTTCTGGGCGCCGTGGCAGTCGGGCCTGCAGAGCACGCCGGGCTATTCGCAGACGACCACGCTGCAGCAGGATACGTTGACGCCGATCACCTCGATCGACAACCCGTTCCCGGCGGGACTGATTCCGGTCAGCGGCAACTCACTCGGCATGTTGACCGGGACCAGTAGTGCCGTGACGTTCATCGACCAGACGCGCGATGCGCCGCGGGTGCACCAGTACTCGGTTGACATGCAGCGGCAGCTCGGGGGCGACATGAGCATCGGCCTGACTTACATGGGTTCGATGGGCCGCCACTTGACCTGGGGCGGCACCGGCACCGGCGCCGTCAACATCAACCAGGTCGATCCGCGCTTCTTGAATCTGAACAACGTCAACGGCGTCAATGCGCTGACCCAGCAGGTGCCAAACCCGTTCCTCGGCGTCGCCGGAGCCGGGTCCTTCACGACGCGCACGACACTGCCGCGCAACCAGTTGCTGCGGCCGTTCCCGCAATTCGACAACGTCAACATGATCTACAGCACGCTGGGGCGATCGAAGTACGACGCCGCCGTGATCTCGCTCAGCAAGCGCACGACCGGCTGGTGGGGCGGGCGTGTCAGCTACACCTACAGCCGCCTGTGGGACAACCAGTTCGGCCAGGGCAACTACTATTCGAGCTCGCCGGGCATCCTCAATAACTTCACGGCCGATCCAGAGTCGGAATACTTCGATCCAGATGCTGAATACGGCCGCAGTCTGCTCGACTCGCCGCACAAGATCGTGGCGAGCCCGATTATCCGGCTGCCGTTTGGTGAAGGCCACCGGTGGCTGACCACCGGCCTCGGGAACGCCCTGGCCGGGGGGTGGACGGTGTCGTTCGTAATCCAGATGCAGAGCGGGTTCCCGATGGCGTTCACGCAGAACACCAACAACACCAATCTGCTCGGGCACGGCCAGCGGCCGAACGTGGTGCCGGGCGCCGAAATCCTGGTACCGGGCAGCATCACCGATCGGCTCCGCGAGAACCCCGACGACAATCTTTACATCAACCCGTCGGCGTTCACGCAGGCAGCGCAGGGCACGATTGGCAACGCGCCGCGCTACTACGACGGCGTCTATTCACCCTGGCGCAACACGACAGACATGGCGTTGAGTAAAGACGTGTCGCTCGGCGGCTCGCGCCGCGTCTCCGTGCGTCTCGACATCATCAACGTGTTCAACAACCCGTGGTACCAGGCGCTGGGCAGCTCGGCGTTTGGCAACACCAACTTCGGTCGCGTCACGGCGCAGGCGAATTACTCGCGCACGATGCAGGTCACAGGGCGTTTCAGCTTCTAGGGTGGACGTCGGCGAGTGCGCCCACGAACGGTAGCCACGGAGGACACGGAGACCACGGAGGCATTCCTTTCTAAAGGCAAGCGCTGCTAAGCGGCACTTGCCTTTAAAAAGTATTTTGGTGGTCTCTGTGCTCTCCGTGGCTTACGTCCGTGAGGGCAGCATCAATCGCGCGAAACTCCAGGGACGCGGCCTGGAGTGTACGGTACTCCCGCCGCTTCTAGTTGCTGTTCAAACTTCCGCAACTCACCCTCGAGCGTCCGCAACGCGTTGATCTGCGCCGTGAGGTCCTCGTTGGCAATCTGGTAATTGCGCTGCTGCGTGCCGGTGGGTGCGCCGGTCAGTCCGCGCGCGCCTTGCACGGCTGAATTCACGCGATCCTGGATCGATGTGGGATCACCCGACTCGAGGCCGCGCAGGGTTTCGTCGCCCCGCAAGGCTCGCAGGATGGCGACCACACGCTGATCGAACTGGCGTGCCTGGTCGAGCATCTTGATGTCGGCTGGCGAATCGACGAGCGCACGCTGCATCGCCTGCGTTTTGGTGCGCAGGTTGTTCGCGAGCTCGAGCGCGCCCGTGAAGCCGCGCTGCAGCTTGTCCACCTGGCCGTGATATTCGGCGGCCGCGGTGCGCTGCGCCGGCGTCAGCGTGACGCCTGGATCGGCGGTGACCGTCAGGGTTTGCGGTTCGCCCAGCGCCGTCACCGCGCCGTCAATGCGTCGCGACAGCGCCACGCGATACGTGCCCGGCTGCACGAAGCTGCCGCCACCCGTAGACGTAGGCACGAGTGGCGGATCCGCGTCAGGACCGCCGCCACCGCCGCCGCCGAATCCGCCGCCACCGGTGGTCGGCGCCGTGGTGCGCAGGTTCCAGACATAACGGTGGATACCGCGACCGCCGGGCACTGCGAGACGACGGACGACGCGGCCCTTGTCGTCGGTGATGGTCATGAACGTTTGCGGCGCTTCTTCATCAGCTTCCGCGGTCAGTTCCTGCTGTGTTGGGTAACGAGGCGATGCGTTCTTCGCCTCCGCCGCGCGGGTCGTCTCCTGTCGCCGCTGCCGCATCGATCGCGGCGCGTCCTTGATCCAGTAGGTGATCATCGCGCCCATCGGAGCGTTCTCGGCCATCCACAGGGCCTCACCCTGCGAGCCGCGCGCGCGTCCCTGTTCCGGCACCTCAATCATCGCCGCCTTGGTGGGGAAGATGTGGCCATCGCGATCGAACGTGCCCTGCGCCAGCGTACGCAGCGGTGAATAGTCATCGAGGATGTAAAAACCGCGGCCGAAGGTGGCCAGCACGAGATCGTTCTCGCGCTCCTGGATTGCGAGGTCGCGGACCGGAATTGTGGGCAGGTTGCCGCGCAGGCGAATCCACTTCTTGCCGCCGTCGACGGTGAAGAACAGGCCCCATTCGGTGCCGACGAACAGCAGGTTTGGATTGA
>DASVFC010000587.1:0-2271 GCA_036380235.1 Vicinamibacterales bacterium | reverse complement strand
AGGAACTGATGGACGTGTTTGGACGGTTGAAAGAAGCCGGCATTGAAAAGGTCGGCATCGTGGCGCAAGAGCGGCGGGCGCAGCGATAACGATGGACGCGGTCAGCGAAGTTCTCATCGCGAGAACGGAAAAAGGCGACAGCCTCAATTCCATGCTCGGCGCCTCCGCCGCGGCGCACCTGGTGTTGCTGTTGCTGTTCGTGTTCCTGCCGGCCGCGTGGTTCGGCGCCGAGCACAAGGAGCCCGAGACGATCATGCAGATCAGCCTCGGTGGCCCGGTTGGTCCCGACGTCGCCGGATTGAACGTGGCGGGCGCGCGGCCGATTCAACAGGTCACCGAAAGTCCCAAATCGGTGGAACCGGTGCGTCCGCCGGCGGCGAAGACGCCGGAGATGGTGCTGCCGACGAAGGCGCCGCCCCGGAAGACGACGCCGAACAAGGTAGAAGCGAAGGACCCGCGCAGCACACGGCCGACCAAGGGAGCCGAGGTGGTGAAGGGTTCGGCGGTGGCGGAAACCAGCGCCCGCGGGCAGGGCTTCGGGCTGTCATCCGGCATGGGCGGCGAAGGCGGCTACCTCGAGGTCGGCAACTTCTGCTGCCCCGAGTACCTTGCCACCATGCGCTCGGCGATCATGTCCAACTGGAACAGCCGCCAGGGCGCCGCCGGCCGCACCCACATGCGATTCGTTATCCAGCGCGACGGACGCGTCGCCGACATCTCGGTGCAGCGTTCGAGCGGCGTGCAAGTGCTCGACTACTACGCTCAGCGCGCGTTGATGCTGACCAAGTTGCCGCCGCTGCCTGCCGGGTACGACCAACCGGTGCTCGCGGTGCACCTCTATTTCGATTACCAGCGGTGAGATCAATTCGATGACTAGAGCTGTTCACATCACGTTGTTAAGTGCGTTGGTCGCCGGCGCGTCGGTCGTGGCGATTGGGCAGCAGCCCGGGCAACCCGCCCCGCAGCAACCGCCGAAGCAACCGACGACGGTGGACTTGCCGCCGCTGACCGGTGAAAGCGGCGGCACGCCGCCGCGCCTCGCGGTGCCGGACCTGCTGGCGCTCTCCAACGACAAGGAGACCCAGGATGCCGCGCGCGTGATCGCGCAGGTGCTGTGGGACGATTTCAACTTCGAGCGCGAGTTCTACATGATCCCGCGCGATACCTATAAGACGATTCCGCCGGCGGGGTCGATCGATACGGTTCCCTACGACCGGTGGCGCGAGCTTGGCGCCGACGTGGTGATCATCGGCACGGTGCAGCGCGCCGCCAATGGCGTGCGCGTCGAGATGCGGTTGTACGACGTCAAGGCGCGGCAGTCGCGGTTCGGCCGCGAGTACACGGGATCGGTAGCGAATCCGCGCCTCTACGCCCACACCATGGCCGACGAAGTACACCAGTCGCAGGTCAACCTGCGCGGTGTGGCGCGGACCAAGATCGCGTTCGTCTCCGACCGCAATCGCGAGCCGGTGGCGGCGACGGTGGAAAAGCGCGACGTCAAAGAGGTCTACATCGCCGACTACGACGGTGTGAACGCGCGCCGGATCACCATCAACCGCAATCTCAACATCAACCCGAACTGGTCGCCTGACGGCCGGTCGATTGTCTACACCTCGTACCGCAGCGGCGTGCCCGACATCCTGATCTCGAACATCTACGCCGGGACCATGGAGAATCCGACGAAGGGCGTCGGCCAGAATTTCCTGCCGGTGTTCTCGCCCGACGGCACGCGCATCGCGTTCATGTCGACGCGCGACGGCAACAGCGAGATCTACGTGATGAACCGCGACGGCTCCGACATCCGCCGCCTTACCAACAACCCGGCTATCGATTCGACGCCGACGTGGTCGCCGACCGGCACGCAGATCGCGTTCACGTCGGAGCGCACCGGCACCCCGCAGGTCTACACCATCAACGTCGACGGCTCCGGTATGCGGCGGGTATCGCAGGAATCCTACGCCGATCGCGCGACGTGGTCGCCGGCACCGTTCAACGAAATCGCGTTCGCCGCGCGCACCGGCCCTGGCTTCGACATCAAGATCTTGAATATCGCCAGCGGCGAGACGCGGCAGATCACGTTCGGCGAAGGCACCAATGAAAGCCCGGCGTGGGCGCCAAACGGCCGCCACCTGGCCTTCATGTCGACGCGCCAGGGACGCAGCCAGATTTTCGTGGTTGATCGCGACGGCCGCAACCTGCGGCAGATCACCAGGGATGGCAACAACACGACGCCGAACTGGTCGCAATAGCGACAAGCGGTTCCAAAGGTTC
>DASVFC010000586.1:0-3490 GCA_036380235.1 Vicinamibacterales bacterium | reverse complement strand
TCGACCGCTACTTTCCCGAGCTGCACGACGTTCTTCTCGAGCGATTGCCGGCAGGCTGCGTCGTCGACGGCGAGATCGTGATCGCCGGCGACAAGGGCCTCGACTTCGACGCGCTGCAGTTGCGGCTGCATCCGGCCGAATCGCGCGTGCAGAAGCTCGCCAAAGCCTGCCCGTCGTCTTTCGTCGCCTTCGACGCGCTTGCGGTCGACGGCCAATCGATCGAAAAGTTGCCGCAACGTGAGCGGCGTGCGGCGCTCGAACGTTTACTGAAGCACGTGAAGCCGCCGGTGTATCTGACACCGGTGACGCGCGATCGCGATACCGCGGCGCAGTGGCTGCAGCGCTTTGAAGGTGCGGGTCTCGATGGGGTGATCGCGAAACCCGCCGATGGGCCCTATCAGCCGGGCAAGCGCGCGATGTTCAAGATCAAGCATGCGCGAACGGCGGATTGCGTGGTGGCCGGGTTTCGCTGGCACAAAAAGGCGCCCGGGCTTGTCGGCTCGCTGTTGCTCGGCCTCTACGACGACAGCGGCACGCTGCATCACGTCGGCGTGACGTCTTCATTCACGATGGCTCGTCGTAAGGAGCTGGCCGACGAGCTCGAGCCGCTTCGCCGGAATGCACTGGCATCGCATCCGTGGAAAGCGTGGGCAGACTTCGCCAAGGCCGGATCGGCAGTGCCAGAGGGATCGGCTCAACGTATGCCGGGCGGACAAAGCCGCTGGAGCGCCGGCAAGGATCTGTCGTGGGAACCGGTGCGCATCGAACGCGTGTGCGAAGTGAAGTACGACCACATGCAGGGTGATCGATTCCGCCACGCCGCCACCTTCCTGCGCTGGCGCGACGACAAGCAACCGAAGGACTGCGGCTACGGCCAGCTGGAGGTCATTCCGGCTTACGAGCTCGCTTCGATTTTCGGTGCCACTCCTCGACGTTAGCGCCGTCCCACGGGTTCGGCATCGGCGGCAGCTTTGGCGCCTTCGGGCGATCTTCCTCCGGTACGTGCTGCAAGTTGATGCGAATGCGGGTCCACGTCGACGATCGACCACGCATCGAATCCGTCAGGATGTCTGACGGTTGAAGCAGTTCCGCAACCTGCGGATGTGTCCTCTTCCATTCCTCGAGTTGTTCGAGCGCTTCAGATTTCTTCGCCGCTCGCGCCACTTCAATCAACGGATGCTTCGGAACGCGACGGCCGGTGCGGCCTGGGGCCTGGGACCCGGGGCTTGAAAGGCTTTTCCGGGCGCGTGAAGGTTGGACCCGGGCTGGTTCGCCGGGCATCTTCTTGTATTGCGGCGGCCACGGCGCATCGCCGAAACCTTCCTGCTCCTGCCTGGCAGACAGCTCGAGCAGTGCATCGAGCGAACCCGCATGACGATCGATGTCGGCGTGGCGATCGCCATTCGCCTTGAACCATTGCGGCATGGTCTTCAAGGTAAAGTCGGCGGGATCGCAGCTGTCGATTTCATCCCAGGTGAGAGGAGCCGAGACCCGCGCGTCCGGACGCGGCCGCACCGAAAACGCCGACGCCACGGTGCGGTCCTTCGCGTTCTGGTTGTAGTCGATGAACACGCCGTGCCGTTCTTCCTTCCACCACTTGCTGGTGGCAATCGCCGGCGCGCGGCGCTCGATCTCGCGCGCGAACGCCACTGCGGCCTTGCGCACCTCGATGAACGACCAGCGCTGCTCAATGCGCACGTTGACGTGAATCCCACGCGATCCTGACGTCTTCGGCCAGCCGACGAGGCCGAGGTCGTCGAGCGCGGCGCGAACCACGCGCGCCACGTCCTGCACCTGGCGCCACTGGATGCCCGGAACCGGATCGAGATCGACGCGCAACTCGTTGGGATGATCGAGATCTTCGGCAACAACCGGATGCGGGTGCAACTCGAGGCAGGCGAGGTTTGCCATCCATGCCAGTGCCGCAGCGTCTCGCGGCACCACTTCCTCGGCGGTTCGTCCTGAGGGAAATTTCAACTCGACGACCTCGATCCACTCGGGCCGCGACTCCGGCGCGCGCTTCTGATAGAAGAACTCCTCGCCGATGCCGTTTGGATACCGCACCAGCACATTCGGCCGTCCACCGGCGCCGCGCAGCGCGCCGTCCGCGACCGCAAGGTAATAGTTCACGAGCTCGAGCTTGGTGTAGCCAGCTTCCGCGAACAGCACCTTGCCGGGATTCGAAATCGAGACTTCGCGGCCGTTGACCTCGATCAGTGCTTTCTCGACCTTTGATGGCATCGCGATCAGCGTAATGGATGACGCGGTTTTGCCCCGGACGGCCCCGCGCGAAGATATTGCGCCGGCCACGTGATGTCCTGGCCGAGTGCGGCGGCCGCCCGCATCGGGAAGTACGGGTCGCGCAACAACTCGCGCGCCAGCAGGACCGCGTCGGCGCGGCCCGCAGACACGATCTCCTCCGCCTGTTCGGGCGTCGTGATCAAGCCGACGGCGCCGGTGAGAATATCCGCCTCCTTACGAATGCGTTCAGCGAATTCCACCTGATAACCAGGCCCGACGGGAATCTGCGCGCGGGCCACGTTGCCGCCGGTGGAACAGTCCACGAAATCCACGCCGAGCGGCTTCAGGGATTTCGCCAGGGCAATGGATTGCTCGATGTCCCAACCACCCTCGACCCAGTCCGTAGCCGAGATGCGGACGAACAGCGGCAACTCTTCGGGCCACACCTTGCGAACCGCGGCGATGATCTCCAGCAACATCCGCGTTCGATTTTCGAACGCGCCGCCGTACTCGTCGGCGCGCCGGTTACTTAGCGGCGAGAGAAACTCATGGATCAGGTAACCGTGCGCGGCGTGAATTTCGATCACGCGAAAGCCCGCCCGCAACGCGCGCGCGGCGGCGTCGGCAAACGCGGCCACGACGCGCGCGATCATGTTGGGCGTCATTTCGATTGGATTCGGATAATGGTCGGCAAACGCGATCGGCGAGGGCGCAATGACGTTTCGCCAGCCGCCCTCGAGCTCGTTGACTGTGCCGCTGCCCTCCCACGGACGGAAGGTGCTCGCCTTCCGTCCCGCATGTGCCAGCTGCATACCGGCAACGCTGCCCTGCTGGTGAATGAACTCGACGACACGAGAAAGCATCGCGATGTGATCGTCTTTCCAGATACCGAGATCCTGTGGGCTGATGCGGCCCTCAGGTGTGACGGCCGTGGCTTCGGTGAACACGAGTCCGGCGCCGCCAACCGCGCGAGCGCCCAGGTGCACCAGGTGCCAATCGTTGGCAAACCCGTCGTCACTCGAGTACTCGCACATCGGCGATACGAAGATGCGGTTGGGAAAGGTGACGCTGCGGATCGTCAGCGGGTCGAAAAGGCGCGGCATGCCTTCCTAGAATAGCTTTCGATAGTCGGCGTAGTGAACCGGCACGCCAACCACCAGGCTTCTCTTCCCTGCCATCGCCTGCGCCACCGCCGCCGCCAGCTGATCCGGATCGGACGTGCGGATTGCATCGACGCCGCAGGATTGCG
>DASVFC010000585.1:0-2967 GCA_036380235.1 Vicinamibacterales bacterium | reverse complement strand
TGACCTTCTGCAAGCTGGCGGTAGAGGCGCATGGCGGCGCCATCGGCGTGAGCAGTACGGTTGGCGCGGGCAGCCGATTCTGGTTTCAACTTCCCGAGTGAGGACTCAGCATGGCCACCTGGCTTCGCCGAAAATCCCGTCAGTGACTCGCATCGATCTCGAATTCGACACCACGCCAGAGCGCGGTGCGCCGCTCGGTGACATCGCCGCCACGCTGGTCAGCGTCAACGACTTGTTGCGCGACCTCGCAGCGATAATCGCGGCACCGTCAGGTCCGGAGTATCGCGAGATCCAGGTCGTCGCAATCGACATGCACAGTCCGCTGACGGTTACCTTGTCGCTCCGCGGGATCGCGGACGAAGCAGTGAAGGCGTTCCAGGAGATCTGCCGCGACGTGATCGTGAATCGCGAACGCCCGCGTGATGTCGACGTGTTCGTGCAGTCGACACTCACGGACGCGGAAGCGGCCCGGCTGCGCGGCCACATCGCGACGTTGCAAAACGCCGACGTGCCGCTGCAGCGTGTGAGCGTGAAAAGTTAGTGTAGGGTGCCGCGATGCACGAGCTCACCCCGGGCCAGCGCGGCCACGGCGCGCGCGAGCTTTGCGGTGGTGTCGTCATCGATATCGACGAACCGTACGCCGACGCCAAAGGACTGACGCGACACCGGCTCGGCATGCACGGTAATGCGCCCTTCATAAGGCAGCACAATCTGTAGCTCCAGCAGCGACCCGGTTGGCTCGGCGTGAATGAAGCTCACCAGGCCGCCACCCTGGTTCAGGTCATAGACGAGGATCGCCGAACGTGGCGGGCCGACGTGGTGACCTTCGAAGGGTCCCGGCACGCGAACGTAGCGTCGAGCGGGACGCGTTTCTTCTGGCTCGTTTCCCATGGCGCGAACAGCTCCTACCGGCTCTACCACTATCGGTCCGAGCCCGGCGGATCCTTAGCCGGCTAGAATGGCAGGAGATGATCGTCGAACCCTCCGGCCGGCCGCCAGATCCGGCCTGCCCGCAGTGCGGCGCGACGTTGAGTTACGTCGACTCGGAAGTGTCGTCCGGCGCATTTCGGCCGCAGGCGGCCTCGATGCCGCAGATGCCGATTCATTATTACGACTGTCCCGGATGCCACACCTGCTGGAAGCTGGGCCAGCGTTTATTGCCCGATCCGATCCGGCAAATCCTGAAGGGTTGACGCCTTACGAGAACGGCGTGCCGAAGACACGCGCGCCGATCACGCCGGCCACGCGTCGCAGCCACTGCGTAATGCGTTCCGGTTCGGACCGCCCGGTCACGGGCTGGCAATCCGGCCGCAGCGGGTTGTTCGGCGCGTCGGCCGCCGACGGGATGCGCGGCGTCACGCCAGGATCCACGGCGGCGATCCGCTTGTTGACCAGCAGCGCCTCGAAGACGGTGCCCGGATAGGGATCGAAACCGGGCAGGCACACGTGGTTGTTGGCATGGATGTTCGCCACGTAGAAGAACTGGGCCAACCGTTGGGCCGCGGCGATGTAGGCGGGATCCTCGATGCCGTGAAACTCGATCGCGATCTGATCGATCGCCTGCAGCGTGGCGTCGTTCGCCGTCCGCAGCGACTCCCATTCCGAGCCTTCGACGTCCATCTTCAGGATGACGCGCTTGCCGGCGTCGCCGTTCTTCGAGATTTGGTTGCCCAGCGTGTCGAACGGCCGGCCCTCGATCGATTCGCGCGCCGGTCCGATGCACTCGGCGTGAAACATGTGCGACGCGCCGTTCGCGCAGGAGGTCACGCTGGTTTGAAAACAGTCGTACTGGTGGACCGCGACGCCGAGTTCGCCAGCGACATGGCAGCCCCAATCGTCCACCCCGGCGATGCCGTAGGAGTATGCCGCCACCTCGGCTCCTGCCGTCTTTAACAGGTTGGCGCACAGCACATAGCCGCCATCGTTTGCCGATCCGTAACGCTGCATGTCGCAGTTGGTGACATGCACCGGGCGCAACGCCGCATACAACGACTCGCGCAGCTGGCGTTCCTGCCAGTAGCGCACCGCCACGACGGCGACCGCAACCAGCGTGACGGCCACGGCGGCGCGCAGCAGCCGGCGGAAATGCGTCTTCAATACGCGGACCTGATCATCGATCCGGCATTTTATCCCATCGCCCTCCGCCGGCTTTCCCGCGCTCAGCGATCGCCGCGATCGCCGTAGCCCGACTTGGTCTTCTTCTTCGCCTTGCGCTTGCGATCGCTCTGCTGCGAACGCGACATCGTGTCGATCTCCTTGAAGCGGCCGGCGCTCGTGCGTTTCGCGTACCCCTTCGCCGTGCCCTTCACCAGATCGCGCTTCTGCGACGATCGTTTCTTCGCTGCCGTCTTCGCTTTCTTCGCCTTCTTGGCCTTCTTCGCCATAGCGCTCCTCCGCAGCGACGGCCTGCAAGAAAAATGCCTCGCTTGACCTGATGGACAGGCGGACGCTAGCCTAGTCGGTGGTGTGATGAACGATCCGAGGCAGTGGCGGCGATGGCTCGCGGGCGTGCTCGTGGCGCTCACGGTCGTGGTGTCGCTCGAGCCGGTGCTGCACGGCGACGCCGGCCACGATCCGCATTTCGCGATCGAGCTGCATGACGCATCGCAGCACCGTTTCACCGCACCGCCAGACAAAACGGCTCCGCTGCACGGCACCGAGCACTGCGTCGTTTGTCACTTGTTCCGCCAGTCGCGCAACTCCGACTCGCGCATCGTCGACGGAGACATCGAACTGCGGTCGGTACTGGTGGCCGCCGCCGATGAGTTCGCGCGGCCTGCATCCGCGGCGGCAGCACCTCTGCCAGCGCGCGCCCCTCCCGCCAGATCCTGAACCCGTTCACGTAATCGCGGCGAGGCCGCGGCGCAGCCTCTGCATTGCTGCGCCGTGCGGCGTCGCTGCCTGTTGTTTTTCCAAGAGTTCAGGACGGACGATATGAAGACAGTGCATGTTTTAGTACGAAGGATG
>DASVFC010000584.1:0-9308 GCA_036380235.1 Vicinamibacterales bacterium | reverse complement strand
TGAACGGGGCCTCGTAAGTGCGGTAATGAACGTCGCTGATCAACTCGCGCAACGAGGTGCGGAAGATCTGCGCGTTGATCTTTTCCTCTGCCGACAACTGGTTGACGGGAATCTCTTCGAGCGCCTTGAGCGTGCGCTGCCAGTAGGCGAGGCGGGCTTGTTGAGAGGCCGCGTCGATACGAGGAAAGCGGTCGGCATTGCCGCCGCGCAGGAACTCCTTCTGGCGCCAGTTCCATTCTTCCGTGTAGAGCGCGCGGAGCCGCGTGTCGGCGGAGGCGTCGGGCTGGGGCTGCGCCAACGCGGCGGACGCGGCCGCGGTGGCGACCAGGAACAGCGCGGCGACGCGCAGGATCATCGGGCCCATAAGGCGCGATTATCACACGCGCGTCGGTGCCGGGTTACGCGTGCTTGTTCTTTTCATCCCACGCCATCGGCTCCCACAGTTCCACCTTGTTGCCGTCGGGGTCGGCAATCCAGGCGAACTTGCCGTTCTCGTGCGACTCGGGCCCTTTCAGGATCGCGACGCCGTTGCGCTGCAACTGCGCCAGCAGCTCGGTCATGTTGTCGACGCGGTAGTTGATCATGAAGCTCGCGCCGCTGGGGTTGAACCACTTGGTGTCTTTCGCGGCGACATTCCAGACGGTGAGGCCGCCATCATCGGCGCGGTCGTCGGACCATGTCAAGATCGCACCGCCCCATGGTTCGAGCGTGATGCCGAGGTTGCGGCTGTACCAATCCGCGAGTTGCTTATGGTCGTTCGTAGACTTGAAGAACACGCCGCCGATGCCCGTGACTTTCGCCATGCATCCCTCCGCCGCATAGCATGGCTGCGCGGCAGCGATGATGCAAGATCGCGAAACCGCCGCCGCACAGGTCGTGACCGGCCGACCGCCCATTCGCGATCGACTGGCACTGTGAAAAGGCGTCAATCGAGTCGTAAGCGGAAGCATCGCAGTTTCCTTGGCCACAGGATCTTGTAGAGTTTTGTCTGCACGCGGAGGAGGCTTCCTGATGCGAAGAAGTGTCTGCTTGCTGTCGGCGCTTGTCACGCTGGGTGGCTCCGAGATCGCCTCGCAATCGCCGCGTGCCCCGTCGCCACCGATCCGCCAGATCGATCACATCATGATCAGGACGGGCACCCCTCAAGACCTCTACGGATTCTTCACCGAAACGTTGGAACTGCCCGTCGCATGGCCGATCACCAGCCCGCGGCCGGGCGTCGTGACCGGAGGTGTCGGGTTTGGCAACGTCAACGTCGAGGCAATCCAGTTTCCAGGGCAGACCGATAGCCGGCCCCGATTGGTCGGCTTCGCGTTTGAGCCGTCAGGGTTGGAAGAAGCGTTGTCGGAGTTGAGGAGCCGCGGCATTGCGACGGGTGAACGACGCCCGTTGATCGCGGTCGGTAAGGACGGAACGAAGAACACACTGTGGACGAACGTCACGTTGGCGCAGTTCTCGGATGCCGACAGCCCTGCCAATGCCACCTTGCATATCTTCGTCGGCGAGTACAGCCCGTCTTACGTCAACGTCGAGGAGCGGCGTGCCCGTTTACGCAAGCAACTGGCCGACAAATGCGGCGGACCGCTTGGCGTCGTTGAGGTGAGCCAAGTGGTGATTGGCGCTACAGACCTGGCGGCTGCTCGAGCGCTCTGGCAACGGCTGCTGGAACCGGCACGCTCGGTAGCGCCAGACACATGGCCGGTTGGCAACGGTCCGGCGGTGCGTCTCGTGTCGGATAGTGAAAACAGAATTCAGTCCATCGTCATACGCGTGGCGTCAATGGATCGAGCGACGGCGTTTCTACGGGGTAAGGACCTGCTTGGAGCTGAGTCGGATGGCTACGCTGCGATCGATCCCTCCAAGGTGGGTGGCCTGGACATCCGCATAGTGAGCAGATAGTCAAGCGATCGCGAGCGCCGCTCGGGCTCACCCGGGCGCGCATGGAAATAAACACGCACGACTGGGTGTTGACACCTGCGATCCGCATATGGAATGTTACGAAGCCCGTCACGGCCCCCAGCTGACGAAGGTGTTCGGAGGTACGGCGTGGGTCCGCAGCATGACGTTCCAAGACTGCCTGGGCTGATCATCGTTGCCGACGTACGGCTGTACCGCGAAGGCATCCACGCCAGCCTCTCCAAGTTGCCTCAATTCTCGGTGCTCGGTGCTGTCGGCAGTGCTGAGGAAGCGCGGAAATTGGGCGTCCGCACTGCGCCCGATGTCGTGATCGTGGACATGGCCACCCGGAACAGCCTCGCGGTTGTTCGCACCATCCGCCAGGACCTTCCCAGCGCGCACATCATCGGTTTCGGTGTTGATGAGGTGGAAGGCGAAGTGCTGGCCTGCGCTGAAGCGGGGCTTTCCGGCTATGTGACCTCCGATGCGTCGCTGGACGAGCTGGTTGCCGGTATCGAAAGTGCCTGTCGCGGCGAACTGCGGTGCACGCCGAAAATGGCCGCAACGCTGTTTCGCACGCTGGAGCACCGGCGGCGCGACGAGGTGTCACAACCAAAGAGCGTAATCCTGACCGCGCGCGAGCGTGAAGTGTTGCGGTTGGTGGACGAGGGACTGTCCAACAAGGAAATTTCCGCCCGCCTCAGCATCGAAGTGTCGACGGTCAAGAACCACGTGCACAATCTGTTGGACAAGCTGCAGGTCACTTCGCGCCTCCAGGCCGCCGCGCGTCTCGGCACGCACGTCTCGGTGCGGCAGCGTGGCCTCGCTCTGTGAAGATGAATCTGGCCTAGATCCTTTTCCCTAATCGGGATCTATACCGCGGATGTGCCAGGGGTCCACACCCCAGGCTGACCCTCTCCACCCATCCAACTCGCATCCTTTGACTAATTTCATCCGCGGAACTTCCGCCGGATGATGGCGCCGGTTGATCGTTCGCATGATTCGCATCGCGCTAATCGGCATGAGACCGAAACTGCGAAGCATCTTGAGCGATGCGATCGCCAGGGAGAAGGACATGCGGATCGTCCAGGATCGTCACGCCAGCGTCGCCGACATCAGTGCGACCACGGCCGATGTTCTCGTTTGCGAGGTGGAGGAGCCGGACGACGCCACGACACCAACACGATTGCTGCACGCCGCGCCAGGTGCTCGCGTGCTGATGATTGCCGCTAACGGCGATCGCGCCGCGGTTTTCGAGCTGAGGCCGGCATGCAAGCGCCTGCTCAACGTCTCGATGGACGAGGTGATTGATGCTATCCGCCGAGGCCTCGGGCGCGGCGAGCACTGATTGGAGGATCGCATGCAAGACATCGGCACATGGACCACGGCAGAAGGGACGGTCAACGCGACCCTCGAATACGAAGCCGATGACCTCAGCGAACAGGAACTGCCTGGCTGGGTGTCGGGGGCACTCAGCGGAGCGCTTGGCGGCGCGGCAACCGGAGCTGCGGCTGGACCGTGGGGCGCACTTGCCGGTGCTGCCACCGGCGCGGTGCTCGGCGGAGCGGCCGCAGCGGCCGCACCCTCGGCCCCAGCACCCTCCGCGCCGGCGCCTGCTCCATCAACTGGTGCGCCAGCGCCGCCACCCCCGTCGCCGCAGGCGGGTGCGCCCGCCAATTCAACCAAGGCGACGGCCATCCAGGCGCTGCAACAATTCGCGGCCGCGGTGCCGGCGCTGATTCAGCTGGTGGCTGCGAGCGGTGGAACCGCGAAGACCAAGGAATCCGAGTTCAACGAAATTGATGGACTCGACGAGTTCATCTCCGCAGAGAACCTCGCCATTGACGAGTGGACGCTGGCGGCCGACGGTGATGAAGCCGGGACGATGCCATGACAGAACAGGTTGAGCGCATGTTCGCTGAAGTGCTGGCGCAGCGGCTCGGACTGGATGGCGGCGAAACGCCTGAGGCCGACGACAGCAACCAGCTCAAGACGGCCTTGGTGCTGTCGTTGATGCAGCAGATGCAATCCAGGCCACCCGACAATGCCTCAGTCATCATCCGTCGCGTCGCCGCGATCCTCGGCGCGTGCCCGCGCTGCCTTGGCGACAATCCGGCCTGTTCGCATTGCGAAGGCCAGGGGCGGCCAGGTACTCGAACGCCGGACCGAACGGCGTTGCTCCAGTGGCTTGACGTGCCGCTGCAGCGTCTTGGCTTGCGCATCAGCGCGCGCAAGACCAGCACCACGCGAACACAACCAATGGGAGGGTAGATTCAATGAGCGCATATTCCGAAAGCTACGACGTCGAGGAGAGCATGTTCGAGGATTTCTCGAGCGACGAACTCACGTTGCCGTTCCTTCGACCCGGAAAGAAGATTTCGGTGCCCGGTGCCGGTCTGGTCAGCGCCACGCTGAACACACCGAAGGGCCCGGCGAAACTCAACTTGCCGGCGGCGGTGCCGACGCAGACGCAGTTCCGTCAGCTGGAATCGGCGGTCAACGCGCAGACACAGCGTATCAACGCCCTTCAGGCGGAGCTCGTGAAGGTTCGTCGCGAGCTGGTGATCCGCCGGCGCGAGCAGGCGGGCCTCGGCTCCTCCAACATGCTCATGCCACTGCTGATGCAGAAGAAATTGCGTGACGACCTCGACGGGCACACGCACGTCGGCGCCTCAGCTGCGGCGGTCATGCCGGCGGCCTCGGGTAGCAGCTTGTCCTCGATGCTGCCGCTGTTGTTCATGATGCCGGGCATGTTCGGCGGACAGAACACGACGGCGTCCAAGGAGGAATCACAGGACGCGATGTCGCCGCTGATGATGATGATTCTGTTCGACGCGCTGTAGCGCGGTACAGCAAAGAAGGAGACCTCAACATGGACGGGTTACTACTTCCGATGATCCTGCTCACCGCGGGCGACAAACCGAACCAGAAGGCCTTGCTGTCGCAGATTCTGCCCGTGCTCATGCCGGGCCCGCGCGACCAGAAGCTGGCCGTTGCCGCGTTCACGGCGCGCGACCGCATCAGGCAGCAGGCGCGTGACGAGCAGAGCATTGTGCTGGAGGCGATCGAGGCGGGCGGATTCGAGAATGCAGCGGCATTCGAGAAATACCCGGCGTTCACGGCCGCGTTCAAAAGACTGCCGCCGGCGGTGCAGGCAACTGCGTTCAAGCGCACTCCGCCGCCGGAGGAAGGCGCCGGGCGCCGCGGTTCGGAGCCCACATGATCAACAGCGAACTCATTCAGCAAACCGAAAGCCGCTTCGCAGAGCGGCAAGGAATCAGGGAGGAGCGCGAAGCAAAAATCCGCGAAGGCGCCATCCTCCAGGCGGACACGCCGGAGCGGGTAAGGCGGCGGCTGCAACACGTCGCACGCGCCGTCATCGAGACCGAAGGTGTCGGGCTGCCGGTGAGCGGCCCGCCGGCCGGCGCCGGCGTGCAGGTAATCGAACGCATCCTGGGAAAGAACGATCTCATGAGCGTGCGTTACTTCGAGCTGGGCCTCCGCGTTGCACGCAGCGTCGGCAGGATCCACGTGCGGACGCCGAAAGGGTCGGGCTTCGGCACCGGCTTCCTCGTCTCACCGCGACTGGTGATGACCAACAACCACGTGCTCGAAGACGCGGCCATCGCCGGCAACAGCAGGATCGAGTTCGATTTCCAGGAGGGCTTCGATGGCAAGCTGCTGCCGTCAGTGTTCCTGCATTTCGATCCGGCGGCGTTCTTCGTCACCGACCAGGCGCTCGACTATAGCCTCGTCGCACTCGGCGGCGACGTCAGTCCTGTGGCTCGAATGGGCTTCAACGGGCTGTCGGCGGCGGAAGGCAAGGTGATTGTCGGCGAATACGTCAGCATCATTCAGCATCCGAGTGGCGAGCGGAAACAACTGGCGCTGCGCGAGAACCAGGTCGTCGACGTGCTGGAGAACTTCCTGCACTACAAGACGGATACCTCACCCGGATCATCGGGCTCGCCGGTCTTCAACGACCAATGGGAAGTTGTTGCCCTGCATCACTCGGGAATACCACGGAAGGATGCGTCGGGCCGCATTCTCACTCGAGACGGCAAGGTGTGGACCGCGGCGATGGGCGAAACCGCCGTCGACTGGATTGCGAACGAGGGCGTGCGGATTAGCCGCATCCTCAAGCACCTGCAGGCGCTGGCGCTGTCGGGCACACCAGCCAATCTGCGCAAACAGCTGCTCGACGCCGGACCAGGCTGGCGCGGCGACGGCCCCGCCACCACCGTGAAGTCGGGCGAATCGTTTTTCGAGAGTGGTTATGGATCAATCGCCGCAACCGAAGGCGCCCGCGAGCAGTCCCCGTTGGAGTGGCTCACGTCCGTCTAGAAGCGACTGCGACTGTGGATGCGAGAGGAGCCTGTCTATGGACCACGGGGATGATCGCGAAGTCCGTGACGTCGATGACGCCGATGCGGGGGAGTGGGTATCCGCATTCGAGCGCGCGCCCGATGCCGACGATGCAGATGCGGCATGGATTGAGCTCGTCCGCGGCGTGGCGGCGAACGATCTCGACGAGGTCGAGACGCTCGAACGCGACGGCGACGCTGTTCAGGCGACGCCGATCCCCCCTGGTGCCCTCAACCTGAAATGCGGCCACGTTGGCTACTACGGCATCCTCGGCCGCCGGCAACAAACGCCTGACCCAACGTCGATCCCATACCGGTGGGTATGCCAGCTGCTCGTCACGCGCCGTGATTCGAACGGCAAGACGACGATGGCGGTGGGCACCGGCGTGCTCATTTCGCCGAGACACGTGCTCACTGCCGCGCATTGGATCAAGTGGGCGGAGAAAGACGATCGCGGGCAGTGGGTCACCTTCGAGACGACGGCAATCCGGGTAGTGCCTGGACGCTACAACAACGACACGCCGCTCGGCGCCGCGTTCGCGAAACTCAACATGAAGACGGCGTCGCACTGGGATCCGCGTCGGCAGAACCTTCAGTTCGACTACGGCGTGATCGAACTGGAGTCGGCGCTCGGCGACGACAAGCCCGCGGCGCTCGGCGGCAAGAAGCTCTGTTACTGGGGAAGCCGGGAGTGTCCCGGTGCAGTGGTGAAAGCCATCGACCACACGCAGCTCAACGAATTGCAGGGCAACGGCGGCATTACCGCCGGATACGTCAACGATCGACACGGCACGGCGCAATACACGAGTCGCGGCGGAATCACGCACGTCAATCCGGGTGCGACCATGCGGATGGCCGCTCATCCTTGGGAGGGCGGGTCACCGGTGTGGATCAACACGCGCGGTGAGCATCAGCTGGTGGGCCTGATGCTGGCGTCGAACGTCGTGCTGCGCATCACCAAGCCTCTTTGTGACGAGGTGCGTGGGTGGGTCGGATTCGACATCTGCTCCGGAGCCGGTTCAGCGAGCCACAAGGAGATCGACTTCGAGTCCACGCCGGACGTTGCCCCAGATGATCCGACGCAGGATGCGGCGGTCACCGAGTACCTCTCGAGCCTCGAAAGTGCTCGCGGCGGCTCTGACGAACAGGGCGGTAGCGAACAGGGCGATGATCACGAACGCGGCATTAGCGGCGAACAATACGAATGGGCGTTTAGTGAGAGTACCGGCGGGACACCGGCGAAGGTGCGCATCCTGTGGCCGGCGCTGGGTTTCCCCGCCGTGATTGCGCCCGCCATCAAGAGCGATGCTGATGCGGCGAAGAACATCACGCTGCTCGTGCTCTCGAACAAACCGTCGCTGTCACCGGACGACGTGGCGAAGAATCTCCGGTGTGTGCCGTGGGCGCAGCGCGGCAGACGGCACCTGCCTGAGAATTTTGTCGGGGCGGCGGACGTCACGATTCATGCGCCGAAGGTCAGCTTCACTGGCAAGAACGAGTCGCAGGCCGAGCTCGTCGAGTTCGGCGGCGGCACGGTGCCGATTCGTGCAAGCCTCGCGACGGCGGTCAGGCAACGCTACGCGAAGGAGTTGCCATTTCTGCACGAGATCAGGATCAGCGAGTCGCGCTCGGCAAAACTTGCGAACGGGCAGTACCACCTGTTCTGGAACAACGCGTCCACCACGGAAGACGCGCCGTCCGACGAGATGGCCTTCCTGCTGGCGGGCTACGCAAGGGAAAAAGGTGCGGCGCGCGGAGACTTATGGAAGACCCACGAGCGTTATCTGCTGGACGAATACGAGTATGAATATGGCTCGTTGCATCGGCCGTACTGTTCGACCACGGCCGCGCGCGTCCGCGCCGAGATCCTGCATCCGCTGTTCGTCGATCGCGCCGGCATGCCCACGCTCAAGGCGGCACATCTCACCGATCTGCACATCGACGTTCGCAACGACGTTTACGAAGAGAACGTTAAGGCCGGCGAGTATCAACTGAAAGCGAAAGCCGCCAAGCAGGGACTGTCGAGCAACGAGCAGGCGGTGCTCAACATGCTCGGCCTCTTCAATAACTGGAACAAGAGCGTCATCTCGCTCTACAACGACGCCAAGCGGGATGCCAACGCGCTGTTCCTTACTGGCGATCTGATCGATTACGGGCGCGCCCATTGGGGACAAGACGCTGGCGCATTGCTCCAGGACGACGATCTTTATCACGTCGATCGGAGTTGGTTCTTGCTCTCGTACTTACTATCCACGGGATCTGCCTACTTGAAGCCGATCTATACCAGCCTTGGCAATCATGATTGGCGGATCAATCCATACCCGCCATTCGCGATCGGTGCGCCGGCGGCGAAAAACTTCTTTTATAAAGAACGCAAGCCTCTAGGCACGGTGGAGAAGGAGAAAGAATTGCGCGAGTGGGAGGCCGCTCGCGCGGACGAGGCGCTGCGGATTGCGCATGGCGAGGGTCACGGCCGGAAATTCTCCTATGCGGCGAAGGCCGAGAGCGCACTGCAGCTGCTTGCAGAGAATCCCGCCCAGTCGGTGTCCGCGATCGTCAAGTTGATGTTTCAAACGAAGACCATGAACGTCAAGGACACGCCGGCGGAGACCACCGTTGCGTCCGTCGAGTGGTATCTCCTCGCGATCAATCCGTTCCTGGACTACGCCTTCACGTTGCCGAACCAGCATCGCGTGCTGGTACTCGACTGGGCGGAGAAGGAGAACGTGCTGTTCCCGATCGTCGTGCGCGGCAAGGAGTACCCATACCTGGTGTGGCAAGCCGGCGAGGCGGCAGATCCGGGACCAAAGGCGCAAAGTTGCCTGACGGCGTTGCAGAAGGATCTGGTGGACGGACTGCGGATGTGGCCCGGGCGGTCGAAGCTGATCACGGTGCATGCGCCGCCGATCGGTCCCTACCCCGATTGGACCGATCGCGACATGCTCGAGGGGCGCGCGAAGTATGACAAGGACAAGACCGGAAGCGCCAGGGGCAATACCGACTTCGTCACGCAAAAGCCGGACGGGACCACCGAGCGGTGGAATGGAC